>DAIMKE010000091.1:0-11534 GCA_036721875.1 Bradyrhizobium sp.
GCCCGGCACCGGCGCGCCGTCCGGACGCCCGACCCACACGCCGATGGTGATGCGGCCGTCGAAGCCAACCGACCAGGCGTCGCGATAGCCGTAACTGGTGCCGGTCTTGAAGGCGATCCTGTTGTGCACGCCGTTCTCGGGCGGCGGCGTCCCGAGCAGCACGTTGCCGACCTGCCAGGCCGCCGCCTGATCCATCAGCCGCAGCGGCTCGCGGTCGTCGTTCGCGAGCATGATCTCGCGCAGCGGCCGCGTCGCTCCGAGCCGCGCCAATCCCGCGTAGAGTTGCGCCAGATCCTGCAAGGTGACGCCGACGCCTCCCAAGCCCATCGCAAGCCCCGGCGCTTCGTCCTTCGGCAGCACCAGATTGCCGCCTGCCTGTTTCAGCCGAGACGACAGCCGGCTGGAGCCGACGCGATCGAGCAGCGCAATCGCCGGCACGTTCAGGGAGAACTGCAGCGCCTTGCGCACCGGCACCGTGCCCTGGAATGTCATGTCGAAATTTTCCGGCGCATAGGAGCCGAACCGGATCGGTCGATCGTCGATCAGGCTCTCCGGGTGCACAATGCCGTCCTCGAAGGCGAGGCCGTAGATGAAAGGCTTCAATGTCGATCCCGGAGAGCGCACCGCGCGCGTCATGTCGACCTGGCCGGCGCGGCGCTCGTCGAAATAGTCCGACGAGCCCACGCGCGCCAGCACGTCGCCGCTCTCATTGTCTACCGCGATGATCGCAACCGAAATGTTCGGTCCCTGCGCGATCGCGCGATCACGCGCCAGCGTCTCCAGCGCCTTCTGCAAAGTGGAGCCCAGCGTCAGCCGGATAATGGACGTCCCTGGCACCGTCGCCATCGCTGCGTCGGAGGAATGCGGCGCCAGGATCGGCATCGGCTTGCGCAGCTTCGGCACCGCGACCGCCCTCGCCTGCGCAGCGTCCGCCTGCGACACCACGCCATCCTCGACCATGCGTTCGAGCACGCGGTCGCGGGCGGCATGGGCGGCTTCCGGATGACGATCGAGCCGTCGGCGCTCCGGCGATTGCGGCAGCGCCACCAGCAGTGCGGACTCCGCCAGCGTGAGACGCTTCGGCTCCTTGCCGAAATAGGCGATGGACGCAGCGCGGATACCTTCGAGATTGCCGCCGAACGGCGCCACCGCCAGATAGAGATCGAGGATCTCTTCCTTGTTCAATTGCCGTTCGAGCTGAACCGCGCGCACCATCTGGCGCAGTTTTGCGTAGAGCGATCGCTCGCGCCGTGGCTCGATCAGCCTCGCCAGCTGCATCGTGATGGTCGAGCCGCCGGAGACGATGTGGCCGCGGGTGACGAGTTGCAGTGCCGCGCGACCCAGCGCCAGCGGATCGACGCCGTGGTGCGAGTGGAAGCGGCGATCCTCGTAGGCCAGCAGCAGCTTGAGATAGCCGGGGTCGACCGATGTCCTGGCATCGACCGGCAGCCGCCAGCGTCCATCAACCATCGCAAAGGCACGCAAGAGCTTGCCGTTGCGGTCGACGATGGTGGTCGAGACTTTTCGCGCCGGCTCCAGTGGCAGTGGTCCGAGCGAGACGACCCAGGCGGCGAAGGTGGCGGATGCGATCAGACCGACGACCGCTGATATCGCCGTCGCCTTCCTGATTTTCCGCCAGCGTCCCTCGCGAGGCACAGCCGGCGCTATGGTCGCCTTCTCGCTCATTTCGTCGCGCGCACCTCGACTGTACCCGTACCGGTGCGGCCGTAGCGCGAGGGATTGTACATGTCCTCGACATAGGCCTGCGGCAGCACGTATTTGCCGGGCGATACCGCGCGCACGATATAGGCTACGGTGAATACCGACTTGTCGTCCGCTGCGCGGTCGATGGCCGCCGTGAAGCGGTCGTCACGGAACTCGGTATGCTCCGGCTCCTCGCCGTCCTCGATCCAGTCCAGCGTGCCGCTATCACCCGACGACACCAGATGCGGGTTGTCGATCTCGAGTCCCGCCGGGAGATAATCGGCCACCATGATGTGCCCGTATTCCGGCCTGGCCTCGGTGATCTTCAACACCACAGCGAAGCGATCGTTCTGCTTCGCCTTGCTGACGTCGGCCGGCTTGCCGTCGAGCGTGAAATAACTGCGCTCGATCTTGAAGCCGTTGGAGGCCGCGGGCTCCGGGGCCACCGGCGAACCCGACACCGAGACCACCGCCTGCACCGGCGCATCGCCGGTATTGGTGACCTTGACCGGCTTGCCGGCCAGGGCCTCGGCCTTGTAGCTGCGGTACACGGCGGCCTTGGCAGGCGCGCCGTCGATGTCCAGCGCCAGCGTCTCCTTCGACAGCGCGCGCGAGGCCAGCACCAGCCACGCGTTTTCCTGCGTCGAGGTGTAGGGCGAAAGGCCCCGCGCCACTTCGACCCGCTGAACAGCCTGCGTCAGCGTTGCCCGCGGCGCATTGCCTTCGCTCGCGAGCGAGACGAGAGCCGCCGCATCGCGCAGCGCCGAGCCGTAGTCGGTGCGGCCGAACTCGAGCGCGGGCTTCGGCGCCAGCGCATCGAGCGCCGCCCCATAGACCCGCTCCGCCCTCGCCTTGTCGCCGACCAGCGCCAGCGCCGCCGCGAGCTGCGATTTCGCGATCGGGGTGGCGAGGTTGGAGAGCTTGGTGTCGGCGAGGTAGCGCAGATCGCCGATCGGGGCAGTACCGTTGCGCGCGAGCACGTAGAGGCCATAGGCAAGATCGCGCCCGCCGTCCTTCTCCGGCTCGTTGGCATTGACCACGGAGTTCCTGATGCGATCGAGCGCGTTCTTGAACAGCACGTCCGGTACCGCAAAGCCCTTTTCACGGGCGCGGGTCAGGAAATCTGTCACGTAGGCGTCGAGCCAGGCGTCATCGCCACCCGCCGACCACAGGCCGAACGAACCGTTCGAGCCCTGACGCGCCAGCAGCCGCTCGATCGCGTCCCTGATGCGCTGATCGGCGGCGGTATCCATCGCCAGATGCGCACCGGCCGCGAGGTCATTGACATACAGCAACGGCATCGCGCGGCTGGTGATTTGCTCGGAGCAGCCATGCGGGTAGCGATCCAGCGCTTTCAGGATGGTCGCCGCATCCAGCGCCGTCGACAGACTGACCGACAGCGAGACACTGCCGGTGCCGGATACGAGGTCGGAGAACATGTCCGGCGTCAGCGTCAGGCTCTCGCCTTTGGCCAGCGTCCGGATCGAGCGCCGCGCGAGGACCTGCGTCGCCGCCTTGACGTCGAGCGCATAATGCCGCGCCAGCGTCAGCCCGTTCGGGCCCTTGATGTCGACGTCGAGATTGGCGGTGCCGGCGCCGCCGGCATCGATCGCCAGCGCCATCGAGGTCCGCTGTTTGGCCGCGAGCTTGACGGTCGTGGTGGGATTACCCGTCACCTTCACCGGGCCCGAGGTCTTGACGCTGATGCTGTAGTCGCCGGGCGCGCCCTCGACATTGTCGAGATCGAAACTCATGGTGCCCTTGTCGCCATTGAGCAGGAAGCGCGGCAGCGTTGCCGTCAGCACCACGGGTTCGCGCACCGTGACATCGACCGTTGCGCGGCCGAGCCTGGTCGCGTTCCACGCCACCGCCATCACGCGGGCCGTGCCGGCAAACTCCGGAATGTCGAAGCTGATCTCGACAGTGCCGTCAGCGCCGACGGTTACGATGCCCGAATAGAGCGCCAGCGGCTTCTGCGTGGGCGGCGAGCCCTGCAGATCGGCGCCGGCGGAATCGCCGCCGGTCCTGATCTGGCCGCGGGTGCCCTGCATGCCGTCGATCAATTGCCCGTAGAGGTCGCGGATCTCCGCCGTCAGGCGGCGCTGGCCAAGATAGTAATCGTCCGGCGCCGGCGGCTTGTAGTTGGTCAGATTGAGAATGCCGACATCGACCGCGGCGATGACGACCTTGGCGTCCTCGCCCGCATTGAGCCCGCCGAGTTTGACCGGAATTTTCAGGGCCGTGCCGGGCCGGACCAGCGGCGGCGGCGACAGCGTGACCGCAAGCGTGCGCGTCTTCTTGTCGATGCCGAACCATTTCAGGCCGATCGCGCGCCCGGGCATCCGCAACGCCGCCGCATCGAGCGGCCGCCGCAGCGTCGCCAGCACATAGGCGCCGGTGCCCCAGTCCTTGCCGACCGGAATCCTGACCTGCTGCGTGCCTTCCTTGACATCGATGGTCTGCGTCGTCAGCAGGCGATCGCCGAGCACGTTGACCGTCAGCTTGCCTGATGTGCGGGCGTTGACCGATACCACCATGGTGTCGCCGGAGGCATATTCCGCCTTGTCGACCGAGGTCTCCAGCAGGTCCGGCGTATCGGCGCTGCCCTCGGAGTACCAGCCGACATCGAACTGCACGGACGTGACAGGCCCATCCGCCTCCGTCGACCTGACGTCGAGGCGGTAGCGGCCGGGCTCCGGCGAGACCGACACCCGCGCCGCTCTATCGGCGACGAGAGTGAGGTCGCCGTCGGCGACGCGCCTGGTCGATTTGACCGGCTCGTATTCCCATGAAGAGTTCTGCCGATACCATTGGTAGCGCGACTCCATCTTCAGCAGTTCGTAGCGCAGGCCGTCGCGCGGCAGTTGCTTGCCGTCGGCACCGACGAAGATGACGTCGAACTCGGCCTTGTCGCCTTCGGCCACGCTCTTGTCGCCGGACAGCGGCTTGACGCCGATCAGGGCCGAATTCGGCGCCACCGGCAGCACCAGCTTGCGTTCGACCGCACGGCCGCCGGTCTCGACCATGCGGATGAATATCTGCGCTTCCTGCGGACGGGTCGAGGTCGGCGCCTTGGCGAGCGACACCGGGAAGGTCGCAACGCCACTGGCGTCGGCCTCCGGCAGGTTCTCGATCGGCGTACGTTCGTTGCTGGCGGTTTCCTCATCCGCGACGCCGAACTGGTAGCCGGGATATCCCGGCCGTCCTGAGGCCGCGGGCGCAACCAGCATGTCGCCTTCGAGTTGCAGGCCCGACGCCGGTGCGCCATAGAGGAACTTGCCGGCGACCTTCAGTTCAACCGGCGCATCAGCCTTGATCATCTTCTCCCTGGCCGAGATGTCGAATTCGATCCGCTCGGGAATGTAGTCCTCGACCATGAACGTGGTCTCGCCGACGGACGAGCCCTTGGGATCGGTGAACGCCCGCACCCGCCAGGTCCCGGTCGGGACCGCCGAATTGAGCGGAACGGCCATCGATCGCCCGCCCGCCCCTTGATCAGGGAGCTGCGCGCGGCGGAACTCGACGCCGTCCGGCCGCTCGATCACCAGCGTCAGCGGTCCGCCGGCCATGGCGTTGCCCTGCCCGTCGCGCAACAGCGCGGTCAGATAGACCGTCTCGCTCGAACGGTAGACGCCGCGCTCGGCATAGACGAAGGCATCGGCACCGGGCGGAACCACGCGACCCGACACGCCGCGGTCGGTGAGATCGAACGCATTGGTCTTCAGGCTGAGAAACGCATAGTCCGCCTTGTCGCTCATGACCGTCAGCAAGGCGGGAGAAAGCCCGCCCTCACCGCGCGCGAGCCCGGCCTCGAACAGCACGTGGCCGGCGTCGTCGGTTTTACGCGTGGCCAGAATCTCGTTGTTCCGCGCCACCAGCCGCACCTCGGCTTTAGCGACGGCCGCTGTCGACGCCAGCGAGTTGACGAACACGTGGATGCCGTCATTGCCGGAAAACGCCGTCAGGCCCATGTCGGAGACGATGAACCACTGCGTGGCCAGCGAGCCGTCATCGTCGCCGCTGCCGGGCCCCTTGGCGGCGGCGGTCATGACGTACACACCCGGCTGCAGGTCACCGAGCGCCTGGTCGACCGGGAATGCGGTCACGACATCCTGGTTCAGCGTACTGGCGGTCGCGAGTTCGCCGGACCAGACCTTGACGCCGCGCTCGTTTCCGAGATCGGAGAGCTGATAGCTGGAGAGCGTCTTCTGGAAGTCGCTGTCGACCACCGTATTGATCAGGTTGCGGTCGCCGATCCGGAACACGTTGACGTTCACGGATGGCGTATTGACGCTGACCAGCGGAATGCCGCGCTGGCCGGTGCGCGGCAGCACATAGGCGCGGCCGGTGAAACGCACGAACGGCTTGCGGTCGCGGACATAGATGTTGAACTCGGCCGATTTGGGCAGGGTTTCCTTCACCGTGGACGGCAGGCCGGCGCGCAGATTGATGTTGTAGCGCTCGCCATGCTTGAGCCCGTCGACGCAGAGCTGCTTGCCTTCGCTGGTCAGCGCCGGCTTGTCGGTGCCCGCGAGCGCAAGGAACGGCGCGAAATCGACCCGCTTGGCGAGGTCCTCGGAGAACTGGAAGCAGGCCCGCGGCGAGGCGCCGTCGGAGTCGACGGTGTAATCCAGCAGCCGGAAGCCGTGTTCGGCACGCATCTTCTCGTACTGGCCGCGAACCTCGGCCACCTCGCGCAGGTCGAGCGACAGCCGCAGACCATCCAGCGCCGGACGCCACAGCTTGCGGTCGGACATCGCCCGGCCGATCACCGCCAGCGCGTCGGCCTCCTCGGCCTGATTGCCGGCACGCTGGTAGGCGATGTAGGCCGCCGTCGAGGCGCGCTCGAGCAGAAAGGTCTGTTCGCTGGAACTGGCCGCACGGATCTGGAAGATGGTCTTGGCAAGCCGCAGCCAATTGGCGCTGTCTTCCGGGCTGGTCGCCGCGATCTGTCCGAGAACCTGCAGGCCCGCCCGGAAATCGGAGCGCCGGAAGGCAGCATCGGCATCGGTGCGCAGCATCGCGGAGGATTTGGCGACCGGCCCCGCCTCGCTCTTGATCTGGGTCTCCAGCTTCACGGCCGAATCGGCGAGATCGTCGCGTTTGAACGCCTTGTCCGCGGCGTGCGCCGCCGTCAGGCCAAGCGCCAGCGTGGCGCAAATCACTGTGGCGCGAACCAGACCGATCATGATGGATCTCCCAGCGGACCAACGCCGCGTATCGTCAGAAAAGGCGCGAAAAGGTGACGGACTGATGGCACTGGATTCGGCTTGCGAGAAGGTCGCATGCATGGCTTCGGCAGTCCAAACGGTCCCGGCCGTACCGTCCGGCGGGGTGCCGGCGGCTGGCTTTATCTCGGGCGGCCCACAGGCAATGGTCCGCCGCCTGCCTTAGTCGCCAGCCGAAAGAAATCGGTTCGACCGTCTTGGCGGGAAAGCGGATTTTTCATATTGGCAGTGCTAGATAAGGAAGGCCAATAGGGCGAATGCTCAGGCAGCCGCCGCCCCTGACGGTCCCATAGCTCAACTGGATAGAGTAACGGATTTCTACTCCGTGGGTTGCAGGTTCGAATCCTGCTGGGATCGCCAACACGCCAAATTATGTCGCAATTTCAATACCGTTAGTCACCACATCCTAGACCGTTAGTCACCGGCTGATCTTGCGCTCGGCGATGGCGGCTTCTGCCAAGCGCTCCTGCGCTCGCGAAGGGCAAGCAGCTAGTTCGCTGACGAACAGAGCCGGCATGACCCGACCCCGCCAGCCTCGGTCTTGCGCCAGATCAAGTGTGGGCAACGAGAATGCCCTATATTTGGGCCTTTAAGTGGGCCGAGAACCACAAGTGGCTGCGCTTGCCAAGTGTCCGAGTTGCAATCACGACGTAAGCCGGGAAGCAAAGGCCTGCCCGCAATGCGGACAGCCGTTGTCGTTTCGTCCCAATTGGGATCGGCCGGGCTGCGCCATACTTCTGATAGCTGGCCTTGTAATTTGGGTAATCAGTAGTTTTTCGGGATCGGAAAAGCCGCCCTCGGCCGGGAGTAAGGCACCGGCTTCATCAGCGGAAAGCACTACATCAGCTTCATCATGCAAATCCGATTGGACTAAATGCACCGACAATTCAGACATGGCCAACAATTACGAAGGTTGGCACAACGCTCAATTTTATTGCAAGGAAGAAGCGAAGAAGCTAGCAAGATTTGGTACGCCAGAATTCCCTCGCCTGTTCTATTTCGGTACCTTCAACAAGGGCGAGGACTACGCCACCAGCGGCATCGCTGTGCTGCACGAAAAAGAAGCGCGATATCAAAATGCATTTGGTGCAATGGCTCACGTTCGCGTCACCTGCAGATACAATCTCCGTACAAAGAATGTCATCGATGTCTCAGTCATCGAGCCATGAAGCTAATCGGCATTTTCGCCCTGCTATTCCTTGCCGTGGTGATACCGTCAAAATCATCGACATCAAAAACATTCAGCAGTGAGTATTACCAATATCTTGAGGCGGCGAAGCAAAAAGAGCCTTTTTGCCGCAAGTTGATAACTGAATCCTTCGACAGGCAGGACAAGGAGTGTAAACGCCTGATCGAAAACTATACGAACGAAGACGGATTGATCTTACCCGGAATCGACGAGAGGACGCGACGCATTTGGTTCAGTTGTCCGTGGAAGTACGGCTTCGCACCAACTTCAAAGATTCCGAATCTAGAAACTTTTCGCGAACTAGCGATTGAAGTTGAAGTCGTGAAATGCATGACGGTACCGAACTTGTGAAATGCTGAACTCTTCGACGGCACGCTGCACGTCAGCGTGCAACGAAGCGCTCTTGCTTCATTCAAGGTCTCTATCCCGGAATGTCTTGGAGACCGTACGTCACTGGAAAGAAAATTCGCCACAGCTTCCGAGCGCTCTTAAAGCTGTGGCCCACGTTAATCGCCTTGGCCAATGCGCGGGCTTCAGGATCATTGACGTCGTACAGGTAGAGTTTGCCCCGTCCCTTGCCGCCCGCGTGCGCGTACTGCGGCATCTTCCGGACCAGCGAGTGCATGACCGGCGGCAATTCCCTGAGCCTGGTGGTTGGCGGATCGTTTGGTCATGGCGGCTTCAGCCAAGCGGACCTGTTCGGCCGCGTCGATGTAGACCTGCACCTGCGACAGCGTGGCGTGCCCCGGGGACCGCCATCAAATCCGGCCCGGTGCATCCATCGTGCGCCAGTGCCGTCAAGGCGGCCTTGCGCAGCCCGTGGATGCGATAGCTGCGCACCTTGCCGCGTCGTACACCGCTTGCCATCATCGGCAATACGCGCATCTGCAGCTGATGCCGTGGCAAAGCACACCGAGCGAAATCAACGCCGACGAAATCGAAAGCATCCTGGCCCGCGGTCCGCTGGATCACCGCGACTACGGCGCCGCGAAACTTCTGTCGCGAATGCTGGCCGCCGGAATCTCGCAATGCGATCCGGCGCCGCTCGATGCGATCAAGGGAGCCCACCAATGACGACGTTAGAAGTCGGACGAATATCAGTATCAAGGTCTCACGCGATGAAGGAGAACTGAATCATGAGGCTTGCCATCACGGTCATTCTCCTCGCCGCCGTGGCGACGGGGGCAGCGGCCGCAGAAGACCAGTATCCCGACGAGGCGTTCACTTACGTTTGCAAAGAGCGAAACAAGGCGCACCTTCTGAAGTTGGGCCAGAAGATGCTCTTGTGGAAAGATAGGTTCTACTCGGTCACGTCGACCGAAGGTGACTGCCAAACGAACTGGCGCGCGGAATCATACGGTGCGCCGCCGTTCACATTCTGCACGGCTACAAAGGGCGCGGCAGACATCCGCTATGACAACGGCAGATCTATTCCTTGCCAACTTCGTTTTCAATAACGAGACAAAATGGGCCCCCAGTGTTCATCCTGCATCCGATCTGGTGACCGATGGGCGTCGTCTTTCCAAGGCAGCAGGCTCAGCAACGGGAATCCAGGAATGCGTTCAGGATCGCGCTGGCCCTGGCCGAATTCCCGAACGCCGCAAAGCATCTCGGCATCCTGGCGATCCACTACACGCCCGCCGGCTAGGGTCGACCGCATAACCTCGACGTGGTGCGGCAGCTCCGCGGCCAGGAAGATCTGGTTATGCGCGCAATCGGGAACGATGGCGACCCCAAGCCGCTCATCCACTTGGAAGCCTGGCCCGTGGCTGGCGGTTCTGCAGCGCGCCGCCGACAATGCGAAACCCGCCACAATGGCGGCTTTCGTGGAAGCCGCCGCAGCTTTGGCGACGCGCCTGGCCCGTCGCGTGGCCTACAGCTTCGAACGTGACCAGAGCGCCCTCGCCTTCGACTACATGCCTCTGTTCGAGCGAGCCGCCAGCGAGATTCGGCGGCATATGAGCTGAGCGTCCACAAGTCCCGCCAAAACGTAGTTGCCGGCGGCTCCTCCGGCCAACCCTACTCCGGCGTCTGGTGATAACCAACGAATCATTGGCTTAGGAGCGCGGCGCATATTAAACAAACAAACAGCACGCGCGCTTCGGAGACAGTGATGGCTGATCCACCCAAGAGGGTGTTGCCGCTGCAATTCAGCGCATCGCCCCGCGGCACGAGAAATCTTCCCCCGCTTCAAGAGATATACTCTCAGATGCAGGCGAAGATTCTTGAGCTTGAGAAGGCGTTGGCCGAGCTACCGGCTCCCCCCACCGGCATGGGCCACAACCAACCGCCCGAACCTATCGACATTGACCCATCCGACATTCAGGAAATCGGGCAAGCGATTCAGGTTGTAAAGGCCCTGCCGGAGTCACCTGACGACAAAGGTCAGGCTGCCCTCGAAACCGTCAAGACGATTGAAGCTAAGGCATCCAAGCTGCGCGCGTGGATGGAACGGCGCGGTGAGGAATTTGCGTCTGAAGCGGCCAAGGCTGCCGGCAAGCAAACAGGCACATGGCTCTCGGTTACGGCCGTTGGAGTGCTGGTCGATCACCTCCTAGGTCTCTCGACCTTGATTCGTCTGTGGGCAGAAGCGCTTCTCCGGTAGTCCGCCCCGAAACGGAAAGCGGCAAGGAAGCCCGTACAGAGGCGGTCCGCTGGCCCGGTCCGAACCCCCAGCGCCATGGTCCGGAAAACGCGCCGCTGGCGACGGCTGCGAGCTGGGCGAGTCGTCCGGACCATTTGGTTAGTCACTTCGGGAAAAAACCCTTTACCGGGCTTTAGGGGGCGTTAGTCACAAAATCGGCGCGTTTTCAAAACCGTTTTGGTCCTGCTGGGATCGCCACTACTTCCGCAGATCAATCAAAGCCTTGGGCATCCTTTTGCATTCTGCGGCCGCGCAACGCAAAGGAACTAGCGCGGATCGAGCAGAACAAGTATTCAAGGGATATAGCGGGAGAATCCTGAAATGAAGGCAAAGCTATTTGCGGCCGTTTTCTGCACTGCGGTCATCAGCCAAATCAGCACGGCGTCAGCCCAAAATTACGGGCCAATTGGTGGCTACTACTATTATGGGTCACCTACGGCGCTCCACAGCGTCCTGACGCCCGTGGATCTCGGTTGGGCTTACACACGCAGTCAGCCCCCGGGCGATGTCCCAGCCTATCCTGCCCTGCGAATGGCTGACGGCGCGCTCGCCTGCGAGCACAGCAACTACCGACCGATGCGCGGCGGCTGGTGCCGGCGCATCTGGTAGGTTTCGCGCAGGTGAAGCAGAGGCCTGCGTGGAACCGGGCCTGCGGGATCGCCAACAATTGGAGTGGGCTGCGGCGATAGCGTTTTCAAGCGAAGTGGATACCGGTTCGCGTGAAGAAAACGTGTCAAGAGAAGGAAATAGAGCCCCGTTCTGATTCAAT
>DAIMKE010000092.1:0-11500 GCA_036721875.1 Bradyrhizobium sp.
ACGCAAGCGAGCTGCCGGCGGACGCATTCGCCATCATCGAACCCGATCCGCTCGCCGGTCGCTCCGGCGGCCGCGCCCGTGAGGGTCGATGGCGGCTCCGTTTCCGCCCGCGGTCGCGCCCGTTTGTCGATCCGCTCACCGGCTGGACGGGAGGAAGCGACCCCCTCGCCCATCTGGAGCTCGGCTTCCCTTCGCGTGAAGCCGCCGAGGCCTTTTGCCGGCGGTACGGCCTCTCCTACGAGAGCCGGGACACACCGCGAGGGTCGGGACCTCAGCCACGGGAGGAAATGGTTTTCATCCCGGTCGGCGTGCCTACCTGCTGCATGCCCGCGGGTCCTCATCCCGTGTGCTGCGGCAACGCGATGGCGGAGCCGATCGAGACGTCCCATGCGGACACCTGAACGTGGCCTGCCGTCGCGCAGCTAACAGGGATCTGACGCTTGGCCTTCCCCTGCCCGAACTGCCGGCACCAGCTTCACCTGGAGGAAAGCGCCTGCCCGAGCTGCGCACACCCAGTTGGCTATGACTGGCGCATAGACGCCTTTCGTCATCTCGATCCTAGGTCGCGCGAGTGGCGCGATGCAGAGGGATCACCCGCCGCGGCAAAGCCTTGCGCCAATGTTCGTTACGGCGCGTGCAACTGGCTGGCAGATGAGAAGGGCGCTGAAGTGCTCGGTCCGACCGGATCAATGTGCCGCGCCTGCCGGCACAATCGCATGATCCCCGATCTCGCGGTGCGCGGTGTCCTTCAACGCTGGCGGCGGATCGAAGAGGCCAAGCGGCGCATGATCCGCGGTGCGATCAAGCTCGGCCTGCCCCTCGAGACTAAGGCCGAGCGCAGCGACGGGCTCGCCTTCGATTTCTTGTACGATGCCGCCGCCGAAAACGGCTATGTCCCTCAACTTCTCACCGGCCATGCCGGCGGTGTCATCACGCTAAACGTGATCGAAGCGGACGACGCGGCGCGGGAGCGCATACGCCAGCAAATGGGCGAGCCCTACCGCACCCTTCTAGGTCATTTTCGACACGAGATCGGCCACTATTATTGGTACCGGCTCGTCGCCGGCACCGACATGCACGATCCCTTCCGCGCACTGTTCGGTGACGAGCGCATCGATTATGCTGCAGCGGTCCAGCGCTACTATGCCGGCCGTCCGGCACTCGGCTGGGCTGATGACCATGTCAGCGCGTATGCAACTGCGCATCCCTGGGAAGATTTTGCCGAGACGTTCGCTCATTACCTGCACATCGTCGACACGCTCGGAGCGATGGCGGAGTTCGGTGTGGGGCTGGAAGGCAATCGCGCACCGCGCCCGGACATCGATGCGTATCGTGTCGCAACGGCGACGCTCGTTGAACGGTGGATACCAATATCTTTCGCGCTCAACGCGGTAAACCGGGCAATGGGGCAACCGGATCTCTATCCCTTTCGTCTCAGTCCCGGCATCATGCTCAAGCTCGACTTCGTGAACCGTCTGATTGTGCGGGCCGCGGGCCGCGAGGAAATCCCGGAAGGGTCTGAGCTGGCCGCGATGATCGCAAGCCTCGGGCACGGCGTGTGAAACCTGCGGGACGCCGGATCGCGGAGCGGAGAGACGTCCGTTCAGCTCGCAATGTCCGTTGGAGAACCCCTTGCCCACGCTCGTGCTGATCCGCCACGGCCAGTCGGTCTGGAACCTTGAGAACCGCTTCACGGGCTGGTGGGACGTGGATCTGACGCGGCAGGGCGAAATTGAGGCGAAAACGGCCGGCGAGCTGATGGCGGCGAAGGGGCTGGACTTCGACCTCTGCTTCACGAGCCTCCAGACGCGTGCGATCAAGACGCTCAACCTTGCGCTCGAGGCGATGGGGCGGTTGTGGTTGCCCGTCGAAAAGGATTGGCGTCTGAACGAGCGCCATTATGGCGGGCTCACCGGCCTCGACAAGGCAGCGACCGCAGCCAGGCACGGAGCGGAGCAAGTGATGATCTGGCGCCGATCGTTCGACATCCCGCCGCCGCCGCAGCAGCCAGGGGGACCCTATGATGTCACCGGCGATCGCCGCTACGCCGGCATCGCAATTCCGAACGCCGAGAGCCTGAAGGACACGACAGGGCGCGTGCTGCCCTATTGGGAGGCAAGGATCGCGCCGGAGCTCAAGGCCGGCAGAAGAGTCGTGATCTCGGCGCACGGCAATTCGCTGCGCGCGCTGGTAAAGCATCTGTCTGGCATCCCCGACGATGAGATTCCCACGATCGAGATCCCGACCGGACAGCCGATCGTGTATGAGCTCGCGCACGATCTCACAGCAATGGACCGCTATTATCTGACCGAGCGGTAGGGCGACTTCTGAAATGCCACTCGGAGCCCGCCTGTCGCGCGGTGGCCGATCGAGCATCAGCGCGGCTTGGGGCGATCCGAACCCTTCGCGGAAAAAGGTGCCGGCCTGGTCCTGCCTCCCTTTCTGACTGGAGTTCGTCCGGCTCCACTTATCGGCCCAATGCGTGCCATTGCCGGCCATCGCGGGCGATCAGTGCGTCGGCGGCGCGAGGTCCGGAAGTGCCTGGCGTATATTCCTCCAGCACTCCCTCGCCACGAGCCCAGGCGTCCAGGATCGGCTGCACGACAGCCCATCCCGCCTCGATCTGGTCAGCACGCTGGAATAGCGTCTGATCGCCCATCATCATGTCATACAGGAGGGTTTCGTACCCTGTCCGGTGCGCGACGGCGAACTTCTCTGCATAAGCAAAATCGAGCGCTACGGGGACCGCCTCCACTTGCGGACCCGGCCGTTTGACCAGGAAACCAAGGTCGATCCCTTCGTGCGGCTGGATCTGGAACACGAGCTGATTGGCCGGGAGATGAGCGACCGGGGCCTCCCGAAACGTCGCATAAGGCACCGGGTTGAAGGTCACTACGATCTCGGTGTCCCGTGCGGCGAGCGCTTTCCCCGTGCGCAGATAGAAGGGCACGCCGGTCCAGCGCCAGGTGTCGACCATGAGCTTGAGCGCCACATAAGTTTCCGTGGCGGTGTTCGGGT
This sequence comes from Bradyrhizobium sp., assembly GCA_036721875.1. Classification (GTDB taxonomy): domain Bacteria; phylum Pseudomonadota; class Alphaproteobacteria; order Rhizobiales; family Xanthobacteraceae; genus Bradyrhizobium. The sequence continues at coordinate 3,019 of DAIMKE010000092.1, forward strand.
CCACGTGCGGCGTCTCGCGATAGGCGGGGATCATCTGGCCGTTGACCTGGCCGGCTGCGTACATGCCCCGCACCGCGTCGCTTCGCGCCTCATCCGGGGCAATGCGACGGACGGCCCGAAGCAGCTTTGCCTTTTCATCGCGGATGACCTCGGCATCGAAACTGTTTGGCGGCTCCATTGCGATCATCGACAAAAGCTGCATCAGGTGGTTGGGAACCATGTCCCGGAGCGCACCGGTTGTGTCGTAAAACGCCCCGCGGGTGCCGACGCCGATCGCTTCGGCGGCTGAAATCTGGATGTGGTCGACGTAGCGGTGGTTCCATACCGCCTCCAGCCAGGCGTTGCCGAACCGGGCAACCAGGATGTTCTGGACGGTTTCCTTCCCCAGGAAATGATCGATCCGGTAAACTTGGCTCTCGTTCACTCGTGACAAGATCCGCTGGTTGAGAGCCCGTGCGGATTCGAGGTCGTGACCGAAGGGCTTCTCGATCACCACCCGCCGAAAGCCGCCGTCATGTTCCTTCGTGAGGCCGGCGTCGGCGAGCCTGTCCACGATGACCCCGAAGAACTGCGGCGGCGTGGCCAGATAAAATGCCGCGTCGCCCTCGCCCAGCCGCTGCTTGAGCCTTTCGTAGACAGTCCCAAGCGTGAAGTCGCCGGGGAGGTAGCTGGTCCGCTGGCGCAATCGTTGCCAGCACTGTGTCTGCGGCGCGAACTCGTCGAGGCTCACGCGCAGACTTTCATCATCGCCATCCCGAAGGGCTATGCCGATGACGTTGAGCTCTTCGCTCAAGAGTCCGTCGAAGCAGAGGTTGGCCAGCGCCGGAACCAGCAGCCTGCGGGTGAGGTCTCCTGTCGCGCCGAAGATGACAATCGTCGCCGGGCGCCCCGGCACGGTCACTCCATTCACTGCGGGATCTCGACATGCCCGCCGAACCCGAAGCGCATCGCGGAAAGCACCTGGTCGGCGAAGGTGTGCTCGACCCGGCTCCGATATCGGGCAAACAGCGCAGCCGTAAGGACCACAGCGGGAACCGCCTCTTCCATGGCCGCCTCGACGGTCCAGCGCCCCTCGCCCGAATCCGCAACCCGCCCGGAGAACTGCGAGAGCATCTGATCCTTGGCGAGCGCCGCCGCGGTGAGGTCCAGAAGCCAAGAGGATATGACAGAGCCGCGCCGCCACACCTCGGCGATGTCGGTGAGATTGAGAACGTAGCGCTCATCCTCGGGAAGCTTGCTGGACTGCTTCGACTTCAGAATGTCGAAGCCTTCGGCATATGCCTGCATCAGGCCGTATTCGATGCCGTTGTGCACCATCTTGACGAAGTGACCCGCGCCGGCGGGCCCGGCGTGGATATAGCCCTTCTCCGCGCGCGCATCCTCTCCCTCATGCTCCATCCGGTTCGGCGTCCGCGGAATGGTGCCGATGCCCGGCGCGAGCGCGTCGAAGATTGGATCGAGATGGTCGACGGCCTCCTTCGGTCCGCCGATCATCATGCAATAGCCGCGCTCGAGGCCCCACACGCCTCCCGAGGTACCGACATCGATATAGTGGATGCCCTTGTCGGCCAGCAGCTTCGCCCGGCGAATATCGTCCTTGTAGAAGCTGTTGCCGCCATCGATGACGACGTCGCCAGGTTCGGCGATCGTGCGGAGGATCTGGATCGTATTCTCGGTCGGCTCGCCCGCGGGCAGCATGACCCAGAAGACTGCCTCCGTGCCCAGCTTCTTCTTGATTTCCTCAAGCGAGTCAGCCGGCTCGAATCCTTCAAGCTCGAGTTCCGCCACCGCGTCAGGATTGCGGTCGAAGACCACTGGCTGATGTCCGGAGCGTTGAAGCCGACGGGCGATGTTGCCTCCCATCCGGCCGAGGCCGATCATTCCGATCCGCATATTTCCAGGCTCCCGCTCAATTCCGGAGTGCTTGGTCGACCAATTCGTCAAGGTCGCTCAGACTGGCGCTTTGGAGGTGGACACGCAGGACGCGCTGGCCCCGGCTGGCGAGCACGTCGAGATCGCCTCGCGCTTGGGCGAGCTGGACCGTGCCGAAGCTGGCTTTGCGTCCTGGGATCGGGACGTCGGGATCGGGCCTGCGGGTGATCTCGAGAAACACTCCGGAGCGCGGCCCTCCCTTGTACGCCTGGCCAGTCGAGTGGAGGAAACGTGGCCCAAAGCCCGCGACGGTGGCGACGTGTCGCGCCCTCACGACCCGTTCGCGCATGCGTGCGACGAGAGCCTCGTTCGCCGGGGTGCGTTCTACGTAGAGAAGGAACCCTACATAATCGCCGGGGGCGGGACGCGCTAAATGGGTGCGCAGGATCTCGACCGCATTGTCGCCGGTGTGGCCTCGGTCGGCCGGCCCGAAGAAGGCCACCCTGCCATCATCGAAAAATGGTGTCTCGGGCGCCAGGCTGCCGGTGGCTTCGTAGGCGTCGATCAGCACCCGCGTCCTGATCTTGGCATCCTCGACGTCGGGCTGGTCGAAAGGGTTGATCCCGATCACCGCGCCGGCGACCGCGGTAGCGATCTCCCAGCGAAAGAACTCCTGCCCGATCATCTCCTTTGACGAGAGCGCGATCCGCACGACCGGGTGGCCGGCGGTAACGAGCGCATCGACATGGGCGTCGAGCCTGGCGTCATCGTCGCCCGTGAGCGACAGCAGCACGAAGAGGCGGTCTGATCCATAGTGCGCCGGCGGTACCGGCGGTTCCAGGTCGACGGGAACGATGCCCCTGCCCTGCTTGCCGGTGGACTCGGCCAACAGCTGTTCGAGCCACGCTCCGAATGCCCGAAGCGCGGGCGAGGTCAGCACCGTCACCTTGTCGCGCCCGCGGTTCGCCGCCTCCCCCAGGATCGCACCGAGCCGCACGCCAGGATTGAAGGCGGGCGGCGCGTCCGGCGCGCAGCTCTGCACCATCGGCGCAACCCTGGCGAAGAACTCGGCCACGTCTATGCCCATCACGGCTGCGGGCACCATCCCGAAGACGCTGAGAACCGAATAGCGGCCGCCAATCGCTGGATCGCCCAGGAAGACGCCCGCGTAGCCATGATCGTGCGCGATCTTTGCCAGGCGCGATCCCGGGTCGGTGATGGCGATGAAGCGACTGCCGTCCTGGCCCGCCAGATTCCAGAAATAGGCGCGCAGCAGTTCCGGCTCCATCGTCGAGCCCGACTTGGAGGCAACGATGAACAGCGTGTGCTCGGGGTCGATCGCCGCCGCCACTGCGGCGATTTGCTTCGGATCGGTGGAATCGAGCACATGCATCATCGGGCTGCCGCTCTGCGGCCCCACGATCTCGGCCAAGACCTCCGGGCCGAGGCTCGACCCGCCCATGCCGAGGAGCACCGCGGAGCGATACTGGGCTGCCTGAGCGCCGAGAGCCTTCAATGCCTCGGGGTCGATCTGCTCGCCCTTACCTGCGGCAAGCCACCCGAGCCACTTGGCTTCCTCGCCGCCGGTCCATAGCGTGGCGTCGCCTGCCCATAGCCGTCTGGACCAGCTTTCCTGACGCATTCGCTCGAGCCGCACCTCTACTGCCTCGTCGAGCTCCGGCGGCAGTGCCTCGTGCATGCTGTTCAGCCCGTCTCCGACAATGGCGGAGCGCTTCGCAGCAACGGCACCAAGGAGCGCATCGGCTGCGTCGGCGAACTGCTTCACGCCGTCTCGCACGAGCTCGTCCGCGACCGCCGGCAAGTCGAGCCCGAGACGGTCTACCTCGCGGAGAGTCCGACGCGCGCTTTCCACTTCGGCGGTCAGGGACGGCGCGAGCGTGCCGTGATCACGGAAGGCGTCCATCGTCTTGGGCGGCAACGTGTTGACGGTTTCCGGCCCGATCAGGTTGTCTACATAAAGGGTGTCGGGGTAGCTCGGATCCTTGGTGCCGGTGGAGGCCCAGAGGAGCCGCTGCGGCATCGCCCCGCGCTCCGCGAGCGCCTGCCAGCGTTCCGAAGCTACGAAGCCGAGATACCATTGATAGGCGAGCTTGGCATTGGCGATGGCGACCCGTCCGCGCAGTCCCGCAAGCGCCTCGTCCTCCGCGTCAACGCCTTTCAGGCGTTCGGCAATTTTCCTGTCGATCGCGGCATCGATCCGACTGACGAAGAAGCTCGCCACGCTTGCGATACGGTCGATCGGCTGGCCTTGGGCGAGCCGTGCTTCCAACCCCTCCACGAAGGCCATCGCAACCGCGGCATAGCTCTGCTGGCCGAACAGCAGCGTCACGTTGATGTTGATGCCATCTTCGATCAGCCGGCGGATGGCGGGGACACCCGCCTGGGTACCGGGCACTTTAATCATCAGATTGGCACGATCGATCTGTCGCCACAGCCGCTGTGCTTCCGCGACCGTCTCCTCGGTGCTCTCGGCGAGATAGGGAGAGACCTCGAGACTGACGTAGCCGTCCGTCCCGTTCAGCCGGTCATAGACGGGCTGCAGCGTGTCGGCCGCGTCTTGGATGTCCTGAACCGCGAGCGCCTCATAGGCTTGGGTGATGCTCGTGCCGGGTCGGCCCTGGAGAAGAGCCAGGAGCTGCGCGTCGTAGGCATCGCCATGCGCGATCGCCTTCTCGAAGATGGACGGATTGGAGGTCACGCCGGTGACGCCGTCTTCCTCGACGAGCCTTTGCAGCCCACCTTCCTTGAGGAAGCGGCGGTCGACAAAGTCCAGCCAGGGGGCCTGGCCAAAATCGTGCAGCTTCCTGACCCGGCTCGCCATCGTCACGCCTCCTGCAAGATCATCGAGCGCGCTGCCTCGACCACATGGTCGACGGTGAAGCCGAACTTCTCCTGGAGTTTGGCAAGCGGGGCAGACGCCCCAAACGTCGACATCGTGATCGTTCGGCCGCGAGCGCCGACATAGCGGTCCCACCCGATCGCGCCGCCCTGCTCCACCGCCAGGCGCGCCTCTATGCCGGGCGTTAGGACCGACTGCTTGTAGGCGTCGTCCTGCTCCTCGAAGCGGGACCAGCTCGGCATCGACACGACGCGTGCCCGTACGCCCTGCTCTGCCAGCTTCTCATAGGCGCCGACCACAAGGCTCAGCTCGCTCCCGGTGCCGATCAGGATGAGCTCCGGATCATCGGCGCCGGCAAGGATGTACGCTCCCCTCGCGACCCCGGCGGCGGCCGCATAGCGGCTCCGGTCGAGGGTCGGCAGCGCTTGGCGCGAGAGGATCAGCGCGCTCGGCCGACGGGTCTGGCGGACGGCAAGTTTCCACGCCTCGGCCGCCTCGTTCGCATCTCCCGGGCGGATGGTGTCGAGCCCGGGCATCGCGCGCAGTGTCGCCAGATGCTCGATCGGCTGGTGGGTCGGGCCGTCCTCGCCGACCCCGATCGAATCGTGCGTAAAGACAAAGGTGACGGGCAGCTCCATGATCGCCGCAAGCCGGACCGGCGCGCGCATATAGTCGGCGAAGACGAGGAAGGTGGCGGTGAAGGGCTTGAGGTAGGACAGCGCCATGCCGTTGGCGATCGCGCCCATCGCATGCTCGCGCACGCCGAAGTGCATCGTGCGCCCGCCAGGATTGTCCGCCTGGAACGAGCCGAAATTCGTTAGGTCGGTCTTGGTGGATGGCGACAGGTCGGCCGATCCGCCCATCAGCCAGGGGACGTTGCCGGCGAGCGCGTTCAGCACTTTGCCGGCGGAATCGCGCGAGGCTACGCCCTTGGGGTCCGGGTCGAAGCTCGGCAGGCTCGACTCCCAGCCCGGCGGCAGCGCGCCCTTGCGCATCGCGTCCAGCTCGGCCGCCATGCCGGGATAGGTCTCACGATAGCCGGCGAAGGTCGCCTCCCACTCCTCGCGCAGCGGGCGCCCGCGCGAGGCGATCGCCTCGTTGAAGCGCTTGGCGACGCCGTCGGGCACGTAGAAGGTCTTGTCCTCCGGCCAGCCATACGCCTTCTTGGTGGCGACGATCGCGTCGGCACCCAGCGGTTCGCCGTGAGCCTTCTCGCTGTCCGCCTTGGGGCTGCCCCAGCCGATGATCGAGTGGACGACGACGAAGGTGGGTCGGTCGTCGGTCGCCTTGAAGCTTTCGATTGCCTGCGCGAACGCCTCAGTATCGTTGGCGTCGTCGACGTGGAGCACGTTCCAGCCATAGGACTGGAAGCGCTTGGCCACGTCCTCGGTGAAGGCGAGGTCGGTATGGCCCTCGATGCTGATCCGGTTCGAATCGTAAATCCAGCAGAGGTTGGAGAGCTTGAGATGTCCGGCGAGACTTGCCGCCTCGCCCGACACGCCCTCCATCATGTCTCCGTCGCCACACAGCACGTAGATGTCATGGTCAAAGAGGATGAAGCCGTCGCGATTGAAATGCTGGGCGAGCCAGCGTTCGGCGACCGCCATTCCGACCGAATTGCCGCAGCCCTGGCCGAGCGGGCCAGTCGTGGTCTCGACGCCGGTCGTCACCCGATACTCGGGGTGGCCCGGCGTCCTCGAGCCCAACTGGCGAAAGTTCTTGATGTCGTCGAGGCTCACCGCAGGCAGGCCAGTGGCCCTGCCTTCCGCATCGACCTCCTTGATGCCGGCGAGGTGGATAAGCGCGTAGAGAAGCATGGAAGCGTGCCCAACCGAGAGCACAAAGCGGTCTCGATTGGGCCAGTCCGGCACGTCGGGATCGATCCGCAGGAACTGCGCCCAGAGCGTGTAGACCACTGGCGCCAGCGCCATCGGGGTGCCGGGATGGCCGGACTGCGCCTTCTCGACGGCATCCATGGCGAGCGTACGGATCGTGTTGATGGCTAGACGATCGAGGGCCTCGAACGCGCCGCGTGCGCTGGCGGGCTGGCGCAACATGTTACCTCCCGTGGGGCGTTCGCCAGGTTGAACGCCCCTTGTGCTTTGTGTCGACCAGCCCGCCGCGCGGGAGACGATCGAACGCCGAGCGATGCCTAGCGCGGGCGCTGGCTCGACCGCCGGGCTTCGTCGAACTTGGGACCAAAGGGATCGAGCAACCCCTTGGCGGATTGCGAGCCGGCGGTCTTACGCTCGAGATCGTCGACCGAGGCGATCAGGTCGGTCATCTCGCTGTCAGTGGCATAGCCCAGCGCTTTGCCGAGCTGTAGCTGCGTGCGGGCCGTTCCCAACAGCTGGCGCATGCGGGCGCTTTCCGCGTCGGTTCGCTTCCTTTTCTCGAGCAGGCTGCGCGCGTCCTCGAGCGCGAGCTGCGCGCGAACGAGAGGGAGCGGGATCACGATCTGGTCGATCACGATCGTGCCCAGTGCGGTCTGAAGGACCGCCTTGGCCTCCTGCGGCTTGCCCTGATGCAGCAGCGCGGCCGCCTGCTTGAGTGCGGCGGGGGAGGTGCCGAGCGGGAGCTTGCTGATGTTCACGACCGTTTCGGAACCCAGGTCGGAGATGAGCTTGCGCGCCAGCTGCAGGCGACCCTGGGCGATCGCGGCGCCCACCTCTCCGCGGATTTTCTCGACGTCGGCCGGGGTTCCGATCACGTCGTGCGTCACGACGCTCACGTCGACCGGAGCGAGCGCAAGCGTCGGCGTGCGGGCGAGGACGATCTCGAGCTTGCCGGTCGCGCGCTCCAGCGCCGCGATCGCGTCGTCGTTCTTGTTCTGGTCGATTGCGGTCAACGCGTTCTGCGTCTCGCGCACCGCGGCGACCGCCTCGTCGACGAGCTTGTCCCGCTGCGCCTCGGGTGGATTGGTGGGATTCGACTGCGCTTGGGCTCCGGCCGGCGGAGCCGCTTGAGTCGAAGTCTGCGGCTGCGCTTGCTGACTGGCTGCAGAAGCCTGGGCCGCCGCGGCGCTCGACCACGCCGAAATGGCGAGGGCGCCGAGGGCTGTCGAGATGATTAGGTGTTTCCGCATCGTCCATCCTCCGTTTGTGAGTTAAAGTTCGGATTTCACAACGCGTGCTGCCGAGTACGGCGAAGTGCTTTCGGACGGGACGGCTGTGCTTCGCTGCCCCTTCGAACCGGCAAGTTGTTGCGGCCTTATCGTCGTCACTCGGCACCTGCTCTTGTTTGCAAAGCATCGCGCGAGCATCGCTATGGAGACGCCGTCTGCTAGCTGCTCTGACATATCTCAGCCCGGTTTCGGCAATCTCGCCGCCGTCAGGGAGCCGGCGTGCCCCTTTCGGGGCGCTGCCGACCCCTGGGCTCAGCCGGCAGCCGGCGGGTTTGCCGCATGGCGTTGGCCCGGTCGCACCCGTCAGAATCCTCGCCCTGGACACACAGTGTGGTTGTGAGGCCAAATGCTGTCCAAGTTTCTGCTAGACGTACTCTCGAGGGTAGGTGGGGTCTGCTATGTCGACCATATGGCTAAGTTGAGCACGCATGACAGCTCATCCGTCTCGGTGGCTTTGCAAGAAAGCGCATAATCCGAGACCAGTGATACAGCGCCCTGGTACCCTCGGGCTTTTCGTCTAAAGCTATATGCAAAACATATGCGTTTCGCCTCAAAGCGCTCTCGAAATACTATGCGGTGATAGTCAAACTGGGCGTCGGCAGCGACTGCTCAGGACCATGAATGAC
>DAIMKE010000093.1:0-11418 GCA_036721875.1 Bradyrhizobium sp.
CGCGCGCCTCGATCTTCTTGCCGACATATTCGGGCGTGCGGCCGACCATCAGCCCGGCGACGAAGATCGCCAGCACCACGAACAGCAGCATGCCGTACATGCCGGCGCCGACGCCACCGACGATAATCTCGCCGAGTTGTATGTTGATCAGCGGGATCATGCCGCCGAGCGCAGTGAACGAGTCATGCATGGCGTTGACCGCGCCGCAGGAGGCAGCGGTGGTGATGACCGCGAACAGAGAGGAGGCGACGATGCCGAAACGGACCTCCTTGCCTTCCATGTTGCCGCCGGTGAGGCCCAGCGCACTCAGCGCCGAAGTACCGCTGGCCTCGGCCCAGTAGGCGATGGCGACGCCCGAGACGAACAGTGTGCCCATCACGGCGAGGATCGCCCAGCCCTGGCGCTGGTCGCCGACCATGCGGCCGAACACGTTGGTGAGCGCCGCGCCGACCGCGAAGATCGAGATCATCTGAACGAAATTCGACAGCGCGGTGGGATTCTCGAAGGGATGCGCGGCATTGGCGTTGAAGAAGCCGCCGCCATTGGTGCCCAGCATCTTGATCGCGACCTGCGACGCAACCGGACCGACCGCGATGGTCTGCCTGGCGCCTTCCAGCGTCGTCGCCTCGACATAGGCGCCGAGGGTCTGCGGCATTCCCTGCGAGATGAGGAACAACGCGTAGACGATGCAGATCGGCAGCAACACATAGAGCGTGCAGCGCGTCACATCGACCCAGAAATTTCCGATGGTGCGCATCGAGGAGCGCGAAAAGCCGCGGATCAGCGCCACCGCGAGCGCGATGCCGGTTGCGGCCGAGAGGAAGTTCTGGTGCGTCAGGCCAACCATCTGCGTCAGGTACGACAGCGTGCTTTCGCCGCCGTAGTTCTGCCAGTTGGTGTTGGTGATGAACGAGATCGCGGTGTTGAAGGAGAGGTCTGCAGCGACCGCGGATTGATCCTGCGGGTTGAACGGCAACAGCGCCTGCAGCCGCATCAGGCCATAGATGATGAGAAAGCCGCCGACATGGAACAGCAGCATCGCGACCGTATAGGTCAGCCAATGCTGCTCGCGCCGCTCGTCGACGCCGCCGATCCGGTAGAGCCCGCGTTCGACCGGGCGCAGCACCGGGGACAGGAAGGTGCGCTCGCCGTTGAAGACGCGGGTCATGTACCAGCCGAGCGGTTTGACCAGCGCGACCACGATCGCGCAGAACAATAGAATTTGAATCCAGCCGATGACGGTCATGTTGGGAAACCCTTCAGGATTTTCGAGCAGGCAGCAGCAGGCGAAGCAGCACGATCAGCAGCGCCGAGGTGACGGCGAACGCCAGCACGACCTGGAACAGCGTGATCATGGCGCCCTCAGAAGCGCTCCGGCCGCAGCAGCGCGTAGGTGAGGTAGAACAGCAGGCCGAGCGCGACGAGGCCGGCGAGCGAATAATCGAAGGTCATGGCTCTGCTCCGTTACAGCCGTTCGCAGGCATAGGCGTAGCCGATGCCTGCGACGAAGAAGCCGAGGACGAGCGCCAGCATGACAATGTCGAGCATGGGATGTTCCTGTGCGACGTGGATCGCGAGCCGACGTGATGGCTATCGCGTTTGCAGCGGCTGAAGTGCCACCGCGCGCATAGGTTTTCGAGGCGGGAGGGATGGAGAAGTTATAGGAATCTCATAAAGACCTACCGGTCGTCCCTACGAACGCAAGGGACCGATACCGCGTGATCTATCGATGAGGGGCGGTGGCTGACGCTGCGCTTTGTCTATCCCCGTTCGCTGAAGCGAAGCCGTCTCCCAGTGTGCCCATTCCGTTGGCCGCGGCGTATGGGCCCCTGCGTTCGCAGGGGCGACGTGAGAGGTTTGGCTCCGCAATGACGAACGGACGATAAGGCACTTATCTATCCGCGTCGTCCCGGCCTTGAGCCGGGACCCATACGCCGCGGCGGATGTTGCGTTGGCGAGGCGGCGATCGGCTTTCACTCAACAATCCTGTCAGCCCTACTCCGCCGCCGACTGCAGCTCCGCCTTCTCCGCCCGCACGGCGCAGAACTTGAACTCCGGAATCTTGCCGAACGGATCGAGCGCCGGATTGGTCAAGAGGTTCGCCGCCGCCTCCGCGTAGCAGAACGGCATGAACACCATGTTCTCCGGCACGTCGCGGTCGGAACGGACCTTGACCTCGACCGCGCCGCGGCGGGTTTCCAGCCGGATGAAATCGCCGGGCCAGACGCTGAGCTTGCGCATGTCCTTGGGCGACATGAACGCCACCGCCTCCGGCTCGATCTGGTCGAGCACGCTGGCGCGGCGGGTCATCGAGCCGGTGTGCCAGTGTTCGAGCACGCGTCCCGTCGACAGCACCATCGGATACTCGGCGTCGGGCACCTCGTCGGGCGCGATCACCTTGGCCGGGACGATCTTGCCGCGGCCGCTCGCGGTCGGGAAACCCGTGGTGAAGATGATCTCGTTGCCGGGCTTGTTCGGGTCGTCGACCGGATAGGTCACCGCGCCCTCGCGCACCAGGCGATCCCAGGTGATGTTCTTCAGCGACGGCATCACCTGCGTCATCTCGGTGAAGACATCGGCCGGACCGTCATAGTTCCACGGCAGCCCCATGCGCTTGCCGATTTCCTGGATGATCCAAAGATCCTGCCGCGCGTCGCCGGGCGGCCGGATCACCTCGCGTGCAAGCTGCACACGGCGATCGGTGTTGGTGAAGGTGCCGGACTTTTCCGCAAACGCGGAAGCCGGCAGGATCACGTCGGCGTGGAACGCGGTCTCCGTGACGAAGAGATCCTGCACGACGAGATGGTCGAGCATCGCCAGCGCCCCGCGCGCGTGCTGCAGGTCGGGATCCGACATCGCAGGGTTCTCGCCCTCGATATACATGCCGTTGATTTCGCCGGCGTGGATCGCATTCATGATCTCGACCACCGTCAGGCCGCGCACGGGATCGAGATCCTGGTGCCAGAGCTTTTCGAACGGCTCGCGCAGATCGGTGCGTCCGACCGGCTGATAGTCCGGCAGGAACATCGGGATCAGGCCGGCGTCGGAGGCGCCCTGCACGTTGTTCTGGCCGCGCAACGGATGCAGCCCGGTGCCGGGGCGGCCGACCTGGCCCGTCGTCAGCGCCAGCGCGATCAGGCAGCGCGCGTTGTCAGTACCGTGGATATGCTGGCTGATGCCCATGCCCCAGAAGATGATCGAGGCCTGCGAGCGCGCATAGGCCCGCGCGACTTCCTTCAGCGTCTCGGCAGGGATACCGCAGATCGCTTCCATCTTCTCCGGCGGAAACTCCTTGATGCGCTCGGCGAGTTCGTCAAAACCTTCGGTGTAGCCCGCGATGTATTGCTGGTCGGTCAGCCCTTCGGTGATGATGGTGTGCAGCATCGCGTTCAGCATCGCGACATCGCTGCCGGGCTTGAAGGCGAGATGCTTCCAGGCATGCCGCGACAGCGTCTGCCTGCGCGGGTCCATCACGATCAGCCTGGCGCCGCGCTTGGCGGCGTTCTTGATGTAGGTCGCGGCCACCGGATGGTTCACGGTCGGATTGGCGCCGATCACGATGATGACCTCGGCATCCATGGCGGCGGCAAACGGCGCCGACACCGCGCCGGAGTTCAGGCCTTCCATCAACGCTGCGACCGACGAGGCATGGCACAGCCGCGTGCAGTGGTCGACATTGTTGGAGCCGAAACCCGTTCGCACCAGCTTCTGGAACAGATACGCCTCTTCGTTGGAGCCCTTGGCCGAGCCGAAGCCGGCGAGCGCCTTGACGCCCTTCTCGTCGCGAATCTTCAAGAGCCCTTTGGCCGCGATATCCAGCGCCTCGTCCCACGACGCTTCGCGGAAATGCGTGAACGGATTGGCCGGATCGACCTGGTCGTTGGCATCCTTCTTCGCATTCGGCAGCCGCACCAGCGGCTTGGTCAGGCGATGCGGGTGATGGATGTAGTCGAAGCCGAAGCGGCCCTTGACGCAGAGGCGGTTGTGGTTGGCGGGGCCGTCGCGGCCCTCGGCATAGATCACCTTCTCGTCCTTGACCTGATAGGTGACCTGGCAGCCGACGCCGCAGAACGGGCACAGCGAATCGACCTTCCTGTCGGCATAGGTGACGCGGGTCTGATTCTCGTCCAGCATCACCGACGGCATCAGAGCGCCGGTCGGGCAGGCCTGCACGCATTCGCCGCAGGCAACGCAGGTGGACTCGCCCATCGGGTCGTCGAAGTCGAACACGATCTTGGCATCGTGGTTGCGATAGGCCATGCCGATGACGTCGTTGACCTGCACCTCGCGGCAGGCGCGCACGCACAGGCCGCACTGGATGCAGGCGTCGAGATTGACGCTCATCGCGGGATGGCTGCTGTCGCCCTGCCAGCGCTCGGCGGCAGGAAAACGGCTTTCGGTCACCTCGATTTTTTCGGCCCAGTGCCAGAATTTCGAATCAGGATCGTGCGAGGTCGCGCGCGCCGGCTGGTCTGCGACCAAAAGCTCCATCACCATCTTCTGCGCCGCGACAGCGCGAGCGCTTTCGGTCTTCACCTTCATGCCGACGCTCGGCGTGCGCTTGCAGGACGCGGCCAGCACGCGCTCGCCCTCGATCTCGACCATGCAGGCGCGGCAATTACCGTCGGGCCGGTAGTCCGGCTCCGGCGAATAGCAGAGATGCGGAATGTCCCGCCCCTGGCGTTTTGCAACCTGCCAGATCGTTTCGCCCGCGTTGGCCTCGACCTGCTTGCCGTCGAGTTCGAACTTGATCTTCGTCATTCCGCCGCTTCCTTGAACTCGTCGGGGAAATACTTGATGACGCACGACAGCGGATTCGATGCCGCCTGGCCGAGCCCGCAGATCGACGCGTCGCGCATGGCCTGGCTCAACTGGTCGAGCAGTTCGCGATCCCACACCGGGCGCTCCATCAGAATCGCCGCTTTCTGGGTGCCCACGCGACACGGCGTGCACTGGCCGCAGCTTTCATCCTCGAAGAATTTCATCAGGTTCAGCGCCGCACCTTTCACGCTGTCCTGATCGGACAGGATGACGACGGCGGCCGAGCCGATGAAACAGCCGTATTTTTCCAGCGTGCCGAAATCGAGCGGGATGTTGTCCATCGAAGCCGGCAGGATGCCGCCCGACGCACCGCCCGGCAGATAGGCGCGGAATTCGTGCCCGTCGGCCATGCCGCCGCAGAACTCGTCGATCAGTTCGCGCACGGTGATGCCGGCCGGCGCCAGCTTGACGCCGGGATTTTTGACGCGGCCCGAGACCGAGTAGCTGCGTAAGCCCACACGCTCGTTGCGGCCGTGGCTCTTCCACCACTGCGCCCCCTTCTCGACGATGTCGCGCACCCAGAACAGCGTCTCGACATTGTTGATCAGCGTGGGCAAACCAAAAAGCCCGACCTGGAACGGATAAGGCGGCTTGTGCCGCGGCAGGCCGCGCTTGCCCTCCAGGCTCTCGAGCAGCGCGGACTCCTCGCCGCAGATATAGGCGCCGGCGCCGCGGCGCATGTGAATGCGCGGGCCACCCGGCGGCAGCTTTGCAATCTCGAGCGGCAGCAGCTTCAGCGCGGCGGGATATTCGTCGCGCAGATAGATGTAGACATCCTCCGCGTCGATGATATGCGCGGCAATCAGCGTGCCTTCCAGGAAACGATGCGCGTCGCGCAGCAGGTAGAAGCGATCCTTGAACGTACCGGGCTCGCCCTCGTCGCCATTGACGGCCATCAACCGCGGACCGGGCTCACCGAGCACCGCGCGCCATTTGCGGCCGGCTGGAAAGCCCGCCCCGCCAAGGCCGCGGAGACTGGAATCGTCCAGTACCTTGAGAATGTCTTCCTTGCTCAACCGCCCTGCCCGCAAGTCGCCAAGCAACTTGTAGCCGCCCTGGCTGACATAGCTGTCGTAGTCGACATAGTCCGGAATGATCGGATGGGTCTCGCCCCGCGCGGCGGTGTCGAGAACCTCGGCCGGCGTCGCATGGAGCACGTAACGATGCCCGACTTCGGCGACAGGCGCGCTGTCGCAGAACCCGACGCAGGGCGCGCGCACGACGCGAATACCGGGGCCGGACTTGTCCTGCAATTCGCTGAGCAGCTTTTCCGCGCCCAGCATGGCGCAGGTCAGCGAGTCGCAGACGCGGATGGTGAGCGGCGCGATGTCCGGTTCGCCTTCCTTCACCACGTCGAAATGCGCATAGAACGTCGCGGTCTCGAACACTTCCGCAAACGACAGCTTCATCTCGTCGGCAAGCGCCGCGAGATGCGCAGCAGAGATCTGGTGATACTTGTCCTGGATCAGGTGCAGGTGCTCGATCAGAAGATCGCGCCGCCGCGGCCGGTCGCCGAGCAAAAGTTCGATCTCATGTGCGGCGGTGGGGTCGATCTGGCGGCCCTTGGGCGTCGCCTTGGCCCGCTTCCGTCCCGCGCCGGGATGTTCGAACTGCCGGACCTTCTGCACGTCATGGACATTCATGGATGGCGTCTCGTCCTCTGGACCGGAATTAGATCGACTCTAATCTTTGGTATGCCAGATGCCAAGCGAATTATAGCGTGGCAATAAGCGCTTAACTGGCATCGGTGCGACGTACTCGCGTCCGTCCGGGGCTGTCACCGGCCTGCCTTACCTGATGAAAGGAATGAGACCGCGAAATGATCCCGAGATCAATAAAGGCGTCTCATGCTGCGATTGCTAATGCGCATCGATTTGCTTTTTGCATCTATCGATAGAAAATTCGAATGACCGGGAAGCGGTCAAATCGCGGAAACGTTCGCCTTCTCGATCACGAACACGATCCGGCTTTCGCTGCGTTCGACGATCTCGACCTTGTCGCCGGTCTCGCGGATGAGATTGGGGATATCGATGATAGCCAACGGATCGGTGCACAGCACTTCCAGCCTGTCGCCCGGCGGCAGCGTCTTGAGCGCCTTGCGCGTCTTCAGTGCCGGCAGCGGACATTTGAGCCCGGCAAGATCGAGTTTTGTCGTGGTCATGGTGTCACCATGGCGACGGCTGCCTGCATCGTCAACGCCGATCACGAGATCAGGCTGGCGTAGGACAGGAACCCGACCATCTGCCCGGGCTCGACCAGTGTTACGTCCTCGCCGAGTTCGACCAGGCCGTCGGTATCGACCAGCGACGACAGCAGGCCCGCACCCTCGCGCGGAAACTTCTCGGCTTCGAGCGCGCCATCGGCGGCCCTGCGAAGGCTGACGCGGACATATTCGCGGCGGGCGATCTTCTTCCTGTAGGTGAAGCCGGCGCGAACCGGCATCGGCAGCAGCTTCTCCTGCATCGCGCCCGAAAGCGCCAGGATCGTCGGCCGCACCACGTGAACGAAGGTGACGAAACTCGCCACTGGATTTCCCGGCAAACCGATGAACGGCGTGCCGCCGATGATCCCCATCGCAACAGGCCGTCCCGGCTTGATCGCCATCCGCCACAGCACGAGACGGCCGATACTTTCGACGCTCGCCTTGACATGGTCCTCTTCGCCGGTCGAAACGCCGCCGGTGGTGAGCAACAGATCATGATTGCCGGCGACGTCCCGCAGCGCGCGCGCGAGCGCGGCGCGATCGTCCCTGATGATGCCGAGATCGCTGACATCGCAGCCGAGCCGCGCCAGCATCGCCGTCAGCATGAAGCGGTTGGAATCGAACAGTTGCGGCGCGCCGCGCGCTTCGCCCGGCGAAGCCAGTTCGTCGCCGGTGGAGAACACCGCCACGCGAATGCGCCTGACGACGTCGACCTGCGTCAGACCGAACGCCGCGACCAGCGCGACATCCTGCGGCCGCAGCCGCTGGCCGGCCTTGAGCGCAGCATGGCCTGCAGGAATGTCCTCCCCTGCAGGACGTACATTGGCGCCGGGTTTCAGGCCCGCAGGCAGCACGACCTTGTCGTCTTCGACGCGGACGTCTTCCTGCATGAAAACCGTGTCGGCGCCTTCGGGCATCGGCGCGCCGGTGAAGATGCGCATCGCCTGCCCCGCCTTGACCGGCGCGTTCGCAGCGCCGCCGGCCTGCAAGCGTCCGGTGACTGCGAATGCCTGCGCTTCCTTCTGCGGCAGGTCGCGGCTCGCAACCGCATAACCATCGACGGCAGAATTGGTGAAGGGCGGCAGCGGCAGCGGCGCCGCAACATCTTTCGCAAGGATGCGGCCGTCGGCGCCGGCGAGCGCGACCGCCTCCACATCCAGCACCGGCGTCACGCGCTCGGCGATGAGAGCAACGGCCTGATCGACCGACATCATCGGGCCGCCGAAGGCAAAGCAATCGTCGGACAGTTGCGCCATCTGCCTGGTCAGCCCTCAGCTTCGCATTTTGCCAGCACGTCTTCGATCGAGATCGCCGATTTCAGCATCATGGCCGCTACGGCCGCGATATCATCGAGATGGGCTGTGGGAAGCGTGGTTTCAACCGCGGTATCGGTGGCGATGCCGACGATGCCGGGATCGTCAGGGAACAGCAGCGCCTTTTCGTTCGCGGCGCGATGGACTTCGATCTTGCGATGCGGCTCGCGCTTGAAGCCTTCGACGACGACGAGATCGACCCGCGACATCTTGGCCAGAAGTTCCGGCAACCGGGGCTCGCCGGCGCCGCGCAGTTCATGCATCAGCGCCCAGCGCTGGCTGGACGACACCAGAACCTCGGCCGCACCGGCCTCGCGATGCTTCCAGGAATCCTTGCCGGGCACGTCGACATCGAAGGCGTGATGGGCATGCTTGATGACGGAGACGCGCAGGCCCTGTTTCAGCAAATGCGGTATCGCTCGCGTCAGCAAGGTGGTCTTGCCGGCACCGCTCCATCCCGCGAGGCCTATCACTTTCATTGCGTTCTCCGAGCCGGCATCTCCGCCGTCATTGCGAGGAGCGAAGCGACGAAGCAATCCATTCTTCCCTTGCTCGGTGAGATGGATTGCTTCGCTGCGCTCGCAATGACGGCGTCAGCCGCATTGTTCATACCCTGAAATGCTTTATATCGGCTGGATGCCATTGTCATGCTAACCTGCCCAGATGATGAAAATCGACAAAACCCCCGTCCCCATGATCGTTCCCAACCCTGAAGATCCGCGCCTGACCGAGCGCGTCGCCGGGACCGACCAGACGGGTGCCGCGGTGGAAATCCGGGTGCCGGTGGAACGGCCGCTGACGCTGTATCTGAACGCGCAGGAGATCGTCACCATGATGACGATCGGCGACTATCCGGAATACCTGGCGCTCGGCTACCTGTTGAACCAGAACATGCTGAAATACGACGACGTCGTCACCGAGGTCGAGTACGACGACGACCTTCAGGTGGTGGTGGTACGCACCGAACACCACACCAACTTCGAGGCAAAGCTGAAAAAGCGCACGCAAACATCAGGCTGCGCGCAGGGCACGGCGTTCGGCGACCTGCTCGAGGCCGTCGAAAGCGTCGCGCTGCCGAAAGCGGAACTGCGCACCTCCTGGCTCTACCAGATGACGCATGCGATCAACACCATGCCCTCGCTCTATCTGGAGGCCGGCGCGATCCACGGCTGCGTGCTGTGCAAGGAAGGTACGCCGGTCTGCTATACCGAGGACGTCGGCCGTCACAACGCCGTCGACAAGATAGCAGGCTGGATCTACCGCCACGGCGTCGATCCCGCCGACAAGATTCTCTACACCACGGGAAGACTCACCTCCGAGATGGTGATCAAGACAGTGCGGATGGGCATTCCCATTCTCGTCTCGCGCTCGGGGTTTACGGCGTGGGGAGTCGAGCTGGCGCGGCAGGTCGGACTGACGCTGGTCGGTCGCACGCGCGGAAAGCGCTTTATCGCACTGTCCGGCCAGGAGCGGATCGTGTTCGACCAGAACCTCGACTATGTCGAAGAAGAATCGGCGCGGCACAAGCGCAAGGGCGAGAGCGATGACTGATTCGACGGCGGCGGCCAAAATTCCCGGCGTGCTGCTCGCCGGCGGGCTGGCGCGGCGCATGGGCGGCGGCGACAAGGCGGTGATCGACATCGGCGGCCGCACCATCCTCGATCGCGTCATCGCGCGGCTCGGTCCGCAATGCGACGGCCTCATCCTCAACGCCAATGGCGACCCCGCGCGCTTTGCCGCGTTCGGCCTGCCGGTCATTGCGGATGGCGTCTCGGACTTTCCCGGACCGCTCGCCGGTATTCTGGCGGCGCTCGACTGGGCCGCAGCGAACCGGCCGGAAGTAAAGCTTGTCTTGAGCGCTGCGGCTGACTGCCCTTTCCTGCCCCGCGATCTGGTGTCGCGCCTGTATGCAGCCCTCGTCGCAGAGAATGCCGAACTCGCCGTCGCCGCCTCCGACGGCCAGTCGCATCCCGTGATCGGACTATGGAGCGTGGCGTTGCGCGACCAGCTTCGCCACGCGCTTGTGGTCGAAGACGTCAGGAAGATCGACCGCTGGACCGCGCGATTCAGGCTCGCCACGGTGACATGGCCGACCACGCCGCTCGATCCGTTCTTCAACGCCAACACCATGGACGACATCGCCGAGGCGGAGCGGCTGGCGGCGCTGGACGGCGGTTAACTCGTGCCCCGGATGCTGCGCACACTTCAGGCCGGCCGAAACCCCGCCTGCTCGAGCGCCGCGCGCCCTTCCTCCGACGCCAGCGCGTCGAGAAAGGCCTGCACCGCCGGCCGCTGCTTGCGCGCCTTCACCAGCGCGAAATCATAATGCTCTTCGGCAAAGGGAATGAAACCCAGGTTTGACGCATGCGCGACCGGCGCAATGGTCATGCCCCAATCAGCACGGTGCTGCACGACCGCCGCCGCCACCGCATTGTGCGAGCGCGGCTGATTCCAGTAGCCGTCGGGGCGCGCTCCGCCGAGCAGCCGGTCGATCAGGATGCGGGTGCCCGCGCCCTGGTTGCGGTTGACCATGATGCAGGCGGGATCGGCCAGCGCGGACCGCACGGCGTCCTCCGCCGACAGCCCTTCGAAACGGGTATCGCCCCTACGGAATACGATGCCCTGCATGCGCCGCCAGCCCGGGACGAGTTCCAGCCCGTCGCCGAGAAACGGCGCGTTGTAGGTCTCGGACTTCTCGTCGAACAGATGGATCGGCGCGAAATCGCACTCGCCGCGTTTCGCGGCGGCGAGCCCGCCGAGGCTGCCGACGGCAATCGAGCGCACGACGAGCCCTGCATGCGCCAGCGGCGCGGTCACGAGGTCAAGCCCCGTACAGTGGCTGCCGACGATGACGATATCCGGCACCCGAACATGCGGCGTGAACAGCGTCACCTCCGCCTCGCTGCCGGCCGCCATCTGGTCGGCCAGCGCGTCGATCTTCAGAAAACCATCGGCCTGCGCAAAGGAGGTGATCGCGCCGGAGCCCTTGCCTGTCGGATACGCAATCAGCCCGCCCGATCCTTCGACCAGCGACACCATGACGAATTCGGTGCGACCGAGCTCGGAGGCGATCCGCACCGG
>DAIMKE010000094.1:0-11408 GCA_036721875.1 Bradyrhizobium sp.
GACCAGGTTCGATGCGGAGCGGTGGCCGAGTGGTCGAAGGCGCTCGCCTGGAAAGTGAGTATACGGCAAAACCGTATCGAGGGTTCGAATCCCTCCCGCTCCGCCACCCACCCCCAGCACTCGTCTCCGCTTTGAGGGAAATGCTACAAAGCCGCGGAACAGGCCGATTTGCGATCGCCAAACCGTAATGGCCGCATCTATCTGGCCGTCTCTTCCGCGATATCAAGCGGCATTTGCATGGCCCGTCTCTGGCCGCCCCTGCATCGGTTCGGTTTCCCTGATAAACAGGAAATAACAGGGGAAAAAGTGAATTTGAGGCCCAGATCAGGCCGTTCTAAGTGACCCGTTCGCGGTGTGGCCTGAGAACACTCCGCGTTTTCAGCATTCTACGCGGCAGAAAAGACGTTTTCCTGTTAATCGCCCGAACAGGGCATTTATACCCCCGTAACAGGGTCCTGCATCGCCAATGTCAGGACGCTTGCTTGCCGGAACAGGGGCTGTTCTACTTGCGGAACCGCAGCATCTCGCGCTGCCGCGACCAGTTTAGCGGCAGCTCGACATGCTTGAGTGCTTTCAGGTTGAGATGGTGCGGCTGGCGTCCATCGAGGATCGCCCGCTGGATGTCAGGTGCGAGGAATGCGAGCCGCCGGATGTTGCGGTCGTAGGGCGAGGTCGGTGCGGTATCCAGGGTCGGCAATCCGCGCTCTGCGCCGAGTATGGCATGCGCCTTGCGCAGTGCAGCGATCAGCACCCGATCAGGCTGTGGCGGATGTCGTTGCGCTGGAACGACGAGATGACGACCTCCGCTGGCGGGGAGATAATCAGCAAGAGGACGGCGACGCTGTCGGCGGTTCGATCAAGGATGATCTCGTGGTCCGCAAGCCGCGTTATCAAGTTGGCGCCGTGTGACGTATCGAGGGTTGGCTGCGGACCGCGCGCGCTGCGGTGGGCCGATCGAACGACCGCGAACGGATCGTCGGCCTTCACGTACCAGCGCCGGATCAGCCTTGCCGAAGTTGTTCAGGTATCCACCATAGCGCGCCTCAGAAAAGCGATGACTTGCGGCCAGCTATTGGCGCGGGCTGCGGCATTGCCTTCCACGCTGCCACCATATTCTCCAAGCCGCGGATAAAAGCGATGATCGCGCGCGATCGGCGGGCCGAACACGAAATGGCCGGCATCCTTGTAGGAAAGCACGGTGACAGGCGGACCGGAGCGGGCCTTGCTGCGCGCGGCGACCTGCCGCGACATCGGGCAGGCGGGCCACATGGTTTCCGCCTCGCCGCACACCAGCAGCACTTCGGCCCGGCCCCGTTCGATCGGGATCGCGGCGCGGTCCGCCTCGGTCTGACGCGCCGGGTCCTCGATCGTGCGATAGACGCTGATGATACCATCGGCCTGATCCCAGTCGCCAAACGGCATGGTCGGAACTTCCTTGCCGCCCGCTGTCCACGAGGAGCGATCGCTCTGCCCGCCGCTGGCCCAGTTGATCCCATTCCAAGCCACGCTGGTCGGCATCCCAGCGACCACGGCGGCCACATCGGAGCGGCGCGCGGCGACCAGGAGCGCGGCCTCCGCTCCTTTGGATGCGCCCATCACCGCGATCCGCGTTGCATCGACCCCGGGCTGGGTCTTGAGCCAATCGAGCCCCTTGTCGAACAATTCGAGCCGGATACCCTCAAGCGCATCGGTCTGGCCCGGCGCGCCGAAGTACGCGATCTGGAAGACCGCAAAGCCCTCTTGCTGCAGGGCCAGCGCCATCTGGCGCGCACCGCTGCCCAGACCCCCTTCCGATCCGCCGAGCAGCAGAACCGCCGGGTGCGGGCCGGGGCCGGCATCCGGGCCCTGCGCGGGAAAGTAGTTGCCGAAAAGCTCGCCCTGCGCGACTCGCTTGCCGGTCGCGCCGGGGGCAAGCACCTCGATCTCCGGCAGGCCGTAGCGATTCGGCGCCAGCCCCTTGAACAGCGCCGCCCCGCCCAGCAAGGTGGTAATCCCCGCCGTCACCATCGCTGCGTTCTTCCATCTCATCGGCAAACTCCCTTATTGCTTGAGGGAGTGCCGCATCTGCGGCGGCGGCGGCAGTGCGGGGTGTCAGCGCGCGGAGGTGACAAGCGTCATGGCGCGCGTCAAAGCCAGCCTTTTTCGCGCGCGACGCGGCCGGCTTCGATGCGGCTGGCGGCAAAAAGCTTTGCCGAGGCTTCGGATAGATAATTTCGCACCGTGCCGGGGGACAGATCAAGCTGGCGGGCGATTTCCTTGTTCGAGTGGCCTTCATCGGCCAACCGCAGCACATCGCGCTCGCGGTCTGTCAGGGGGTTGGCGGGCGCATCCCAGGCGAGTTCGGCTAGTTCCGGCGCGATCGCTCGCCCTCCTGCGGCTACCTTGCGGATTGCGGCGGCCAGCGCATCGGCGGGTGTGTCCTTGAGCAAATAGCCGCGCACGCCTGCATCCATCGCGCGCCGCAAATATCCTGCACGGCCAAAGGTGGTGACGATCAGCACGCGAGACGTCAGTCCCTCGCGCGCGATGGCTTCGGCGACGTCGAGGCCGGTCATCTGCGGCATCTCGATATCGGAGAGGAGGATATCGGGCTTATGCTCTCGCACTGCTTCGAGCGCGGCGGCACCATCGCCGACGCGGGCGATGATGTCGATATCGCCTTCCAGCGAGAGCAGCGTCGCCAGCGCGCCCAGCACCAGCGCCTGATCCTCGGCGATCACGAGGCGGATCATGCGAGCGCCCCTTGCGGCAGGCGCGCAGTGAGGCGGGTGCCGCACGGGTCGCCCTCGACCGCCAGTTCGCCGCCTGCTGCGGTGAGACGCGCGGTCAGGCCCGCCAGCCCGCCGCCGGGGCGCACCGCCTGCCCATCGCCATCATCGCTGACCTTCAGCTCCAGCCCGCCCGCCCGCTGGATCAGCGCGATCCGGCAGGTGCGCGCGCCCGAATGGCGGATCACGTTGGTCACCGCCTCGCGGAGCGCCATGGCGAGCACCGCGCTGGTGCCGGGATCGATGGCCTCGGCCTCGCCCTCGACCTCGCAGGCGATCCCGGCGGCGGCGAGGGCCACCTTGGACCCGGCGATCTCACGCATAAGGCTCGCGCCCGTCATCCCGCTGACAGCAGCGCGCACTTCGGCCAGCCCCTCGCGCGCGGCGGCGGCGATGTCGCGCATTTCGGCAGCCGCCTTGTCAGGCGCGCCGTCAGCCAGCCGGGCGGCGAGATCGGCCTTGAGCGCAATGAGGGTCAGCGTGCGGCCCAGCAGATCATGCAGATCGCGCCCGATCCGCTCACGCTCGGCCGCGGCGGCGAACTGGCGCACCTCGCCCTGTGCGGCGGCAAGCGCGCGGTTCTTGTCCTGCAAGGCGCCGCGCGAGATGTTGCCGATGCCGACCATGATCATCAGGAACACCCCCAGCACCCAGTAAGACGCCGGCTGCCCCGTCGCCAACGCCAGCCCCGCGCTGGCCGCCGCAAAGGCGCCAACCCCGAGGCCCGCCCGCCAGGCCGGGCGCAGTTCAGCGATCATCGCAGCCGCATAGACCGCGATCACCGTCCAGTTGCTGCCCGTGAAGGCCAGCGCGAAGGACAGCAGCAAGGCGGCCAAGGCAAAGCCGATCAGCTGCCAGCCCCCCGCCTTCAGCGACAGGAAATAGACCCCCAGAAACATCGCCAAGCCAATCCCGGCTGCGATCATCTGCACCGTGCTCGGCAGCTTGATGGCCCATGGGATGAAGAACAGCGGCAGGTAGGCAAGCCAGATGGCCGGATGGTCGATGGCTTCCCACCTGAGCACCCGGCCCCCAGCTTTTGCGTTTTGCTCGGCCTTGGCCATCTTACCTCGCCTGCGCCTTCTCGCCCGTCCAGGCGAACAGCGCAGCGGCCAGCGTGATCAGCACCAGCGGGCCGGCGTGGAGCCACAGGTTGGACGCTTCGCGCTGACCTGCCGCCATCAGCGCCATTTCGCCAAGGTGATAGGACGGCAGGGCCCAGGCGATGGCCTGCATCGCATCGGGCAGCACGGCAATCGGCATCCACAGGCCCCCCAGCACGGCCAGCGCCAGAAACACGATATTGGCCACCGCAATCGCGCCTTTCTGGCCAAGGCGGTAGCCGATGCCAAGCCCGATCAGCGCGAAGGGGATGATGGCGAGGGTGTGGACGCAAACGAGCATCGCCCACTGCGATGCGGTAAGGGCAACGCCCCCCGCCAGTCCCAGCCCATAAAGCAGCACGAAGGCGACCAAGCTGAAGGCGGCGGTCGCAGCCAGCTTGGCGGCGATCTGTGCGCCTGCGGGCATGGGCGAGAGGCGCTTCAGCTCAAGCTGCCCGCTTTCCCGTTCGGCAGCAATGTTCGCACCGAAGCCGAACAGCGCCGGGCCCATCACCGCAAACACCCCGAAGGTGGCCAGCGCGCGGGTCGCGCCTTCCGCGCTGCCCTGCCCCATCGCGAGCGCGAACAGGGCGTAGAAGGCGGGCGGCAGGGCGATGGTGGGGATGATGAATTGCGGCATCCGCGCCGACTTGACGATCTCGGCCCAACTTTCGCGGGCATAGACGGCGGGTGCGGGGGCGATCAGCGCGGGGGTCATCATGCGGCCTCCTTCAGAGCGGTTGTGCGGTTGGACTGGACAAGATTGGCGAGGGCATCTTCAAGGCTTGCCCCGGTGACTTCGAAATGGGCGAGGGCCGGGTCGATCGCGAAGGCGGCCTCCAGCGTCAGGCGCGGCGCGGTGGTCAGCAGCGAAAGGTCTGCGCCGACTGTCTCGGCTTTGACCACTCCGGGCAGCGCGCGGAAGCGGTCTGCCGCCAGCCGCGTGCGCAGCCGGATCGCGGTTGCCGCCACCCTCGCCTTGATCGCGGCCGGAGCGCCATCGGCGATGATGCGGCCATCGGCGATCACCACGATACGGTCAGCGAGCGCGTCGGCCTCGTCCATATGGTGCGTGGCGAGCAGGACGGCGGTGCCCACATCAGCCTTGGCGCGGACAACGTCCCACATCGCCCGGCGGGATTCGGGGTCGAAGCCGGTGGTCGGTTCGTCCAGCACCAGCAGATCCGGCGACCCGGCAATCGCCATGGCGAACTGTACTTTGCGCGCCTCGCCGCCCGACAGCCGATCGCAGCGGCGGCCCGACAGTGCGGTGAGGCCCGCCTGTTCGAGCACCGCGGCGGTCGGCAGGCGGCGGGCGAAATAGCCCGCGTGCAGATTGACCGCTTCGGCCACGGTCAGGGTGTCGGGCAGGCCACCCGCCTGCAGCATGATCCCAATGCGCGCCCGGGCCAACGGGTCAGAGGGATCGCGGCCGAAGAGGTTGACCGTGCCTGCATCGGCTCGCAAGCGACCGGT
This sequence comes from Bradyrhizobium sp., assembly GCA_036721875.1. Lineage (GTDB taxonomy): Bacteria > Pseudomonadota > Alphaproteobacteria > Rhizobiales > Xanthobacteraceae > Bradyrhizobium. Next base: position 5,348 of record DAIMKE010000094.1, read on the forward strand.
CAGCAGCCCCGCAACGGTGGATTTGCCCGCACCATTGGGTCCAAGCAGCGCAGTGACCGATCCGGCCTCAAGCGCGAAGTCGAAACCATCAAGCACCCTGTGCGCGCCATATGCCTTGGTCGCGGCTTCAAGCGAAGCGATGGTCGATGAGGGGTTGGGCAGCATGATCGTTCTCCTGACTGTGGAGCCCGATCTAGCCCGCCACCACATGGCGCAGCAGTGCCCGACGTCAGCGCAACGACATGACGTATGTCACCCCCGGCGCTGCAACTTTCCTGTTCATCGAGGCGACCTCTTCGAGGTCGGAAGCGGTCGGTCGATGCGGTCTGCCCGCTCCTAAAGCTGCTAGTCCGGTTCCGGCCCAATTTCGGCCGGTTCAGGGGCCCCGACGCTATGATGGCAGCTACTGGGCCGTCAGCCGATAGACCGCTTTTGGCAGTCAGCCCCGGAAGGCAGACAATCGCTATGGGGCGCGTGGACGACAGATTTGCGGCCGATTACTGACGGCGCGTGTTGGACTGGTGCCTATTGTTTCGACGCCGTTCGCATGTCGACCGGTTTCGTTCGATGCAGCTACTTTGGCCTGTCGCCGCATGTGGAGATCACGTCCGCATCCGTCCCGAGCGCCACACGCGACAGGCTGAACGTCAGCGCGCCAGCGGTTGCTATCCGAAACGGGGCGTCGATCCGGCTCATGTCCGCGCCGGCCCGGGCGAAGCATTTGAGGGGGATGCCGATCCGCTGCCAGCCCTTGGGCGAGGGCTGCGACAGTTCTGGCAACGGCACCGCTGCGCCGCACCCGGTTCCGCAGCCGACCAGCGCCCGCACGGGTGCTGAGGACGGCTGCTCAACGCGAATCGTCAGGACCAGCATCACGTCGCCATTCGTTTCACGCGACAGATCGACAGGCATCTGGGTGGTCAGCTCGACGATTTGCGCGGCACCGCCCGCCATCGCGACGCGACGGGCATCCTCCTGGCGTAGATGATCGACTGCAGTCACCTGCACGCGACTACCCGGCGCGACGGTCGGCACCTGGGTGACGCGGGTGCTGTTGCCCGTCGCGTCGCTGATCTGGAACGACCAGGACGGCGACGGTCGGCCAGCGTCGAAGAAGACGCCGACGGCGCCGGTCTCGGCCACGCCGGAGGCCTCGGGCAGCGGCCGCCACGTCGCTGCCGGCGCTGGGCCGAAGCCGCGCCGAAACAGGACGGGTCCGTCGGCCTGTGCGGTAAGCGGCCAGTCCGCCGGAAGCCGACCGGTAAAGGGTGTGCGCCCGAACAGGCCATCGGCGACGCCCGCGCCTTCGGAACCGGGGAGCCACGCGACGACCAGCGCGTCCGCCAGGTTGAGTTCGGGATTGATGAACAGCGGTCGTCCGGTGAGCATCACCGCGACGATTGGAACGCCCGCTGACTTCAGCCGGCGCATCACCTCGACATGGCCGCGCAGCTCGGGCCGAAGCTGCAGTGCCTTCAGGTCGCCCTGGAACTCGGCATAAGGCGTCTCGCCGAACACGACGACCGCCACATCGGGCTTGGGGCCCTGCCAGCGGCCATTCGGGGCAAGCGTCGCTGTGCCGCCACCCAGCCGGGCGGCATCCGCGATCGCCGACCAGATCGATGTCGCGCCGGGAAAGTGGGCGTTGGTCAGCCCGGTGCCCTGCCACGACAGCGTCCAGCCGCCGGACTGGCGAGCGATATCGTCCGCAGCCTCGCCAACCACCAGGATGCGGCCACCGGGACGAAGCGGCAGCACGTCGTCCCGGCGTTTGAGCAGGACAAGCGATTTGGCGACGGCCTCGCGCGCCAGGGCGCGGTGATCGGGAGCGCCCAGCAGCTCGAAGCGCCCGGAGAACGCCCGTTCGGATGGCTTGGGCGCGTCAAGCAGCCCGATCCAGGCCTTGACCCGCAGGACGCGGCGCACCGCTTCGTCCAGCTGCGCGATCGGCACGGTGCCGTCTTTCGCCTGGGCAAGCAGCGAGTCGTACAGCGCGCGCCAGGTATCGGGCGCCATGTACATGTCGACCCCGGCGTTGATCGCGCGTGGGCAGCTTGCATTGGTGCAGCCGGCGATCTGACCGTGCGCATTCCAGTCGGTCACGACGAAGCCGTCGAAATTCATGCGCTTCTTCAGCACGTCGGTCACAAGCCCCTTGTGGCCGGCGATCTTGGTACCCTGCCAGCTGGAGAAGCTCGTCATGATCGTGCCGACGCCGGCGGAGATCGCCTGCTGATACGGCGCACCGTGGACGCGGCGCAGATCGTCTTCGGAAATCGCCGCGTCGCCCTGGTCGCGGCCCTCGGTGGTGCCGCCATCGGCGATGAAATGCTTGGTGCTGGCCAGGACGTGCGGCCCGTCGAGCAGCGGGGTGTCGCCCGGTTCGCCCTGAAGCCCCCGGACCATCCGGTCGGCATAGAGGCTGACCAGCGCGGGGTCGGACGAATAGCCCTCATAGGCGCGGCCCCAGCGGTAATCCTGTGGCACGGTCAGTGTTGGTGCGAAGGTCCATTCCTGTCCGGTGGTGCGGATCTCGATCGCGGTGGCGCGACCGATCCGCTCGATCAGATCGGGATCATTCGCGGCGCCAAGCCCGATATTGTGCGGGAACAGCGTGGCACCAACGATGTTGCTGTGTCCGTGAACCGCATCGGTACCCCACAGCACGGGAACGCCCGTCCGCCCGCCCGTCCGATCGACCGATGCCGTCCACATCTCGTCGGCGAGTTCGAGCCACTTCGCCGGCGGTGCCAGATCGTCGCCGCCGGGCCCGCTGTTGCCCCCGTTCAGGATCGAGCCGAGATGATAGCGCCGCACCTCTTCGGGCGTGACGCTGGCGATGTCGGCCTGAATGACCTGCCCGACCTTCTCCTCCAGCGTCATGCGATCGATCAGGTCGGCGATCCGTTGCTCCACGGCAGGGTCGCGCGGACGGGGCCAAGTCGGCGCCGGCCATTTTTCGGGCTGCACGGCTGGCTCCTGCTGCGCGGCGACCGGTACGGCCGGCAAACTCGCCAGAACAGCCAGCCCCATCGCGCAAAATGACAGTGCCGATCGGCGCATTCCATTCTCCCAGCTTTTTCTGCTCTAAGCTTGCGGGCTGTAATGACAGCGTTGACAATGCGATGTCAACGTAGGACAAAAGGCGCGTTGATTTGGCGTGGACCCCGGCAGCGCACGACCGGGGCTGGCTTGGGAGGAGGATATATGAGGGGCTTTTCATTCAAAGCGCGGCTGAACATCGTATCGGCTACATGGATCCTCGCGGTCGCGTGCAGCGTGCCCGCACATGCGCAGGATACGAATGCGGCGGTGCCGCAGGATACGGCACCAGCGCAGGAAGAGCCCGCGTCGCAGGACGATGCCGCGACGCAGGACATCATCGTCACCGGATTCCGCGAGTCGCTTGCAAGTGCGCTGAACGCCAAGCGCAACTCCAACCTGATCATCGAATCGGTCACGGCGGAGGACATCGGCAAGTTTCCCGACCAGAATATTACCGAGTCGCTCCAGCGGCTGCCCGGCATCCAGATCGACCGGGAAAACGGACAGGGCACCCGGGTACGGATTCGCGGCCTGGACCAGAACGTCACCGTGTTGAACGGCGAATTGTTCGTCACCGGCCTCGAAGCCTTCAAGGTCGGCGAGGGTAACTTTACCCGGAACGACAGCCTCGAAGGCGTGCCGTCCGAGCTGATCGGCGGGGTGGACGTCTATAAATCGCCCAACGCGTCGCTGCTTGAGGGCGGCCTCGGCGGCATCATCGACCTCAAAACTCGCGGCGCGCTCGACCTGAAGCCGGGCCTGACGCTGGGCGGCAACGCGCGCGTCAACAAGGGCAGCGAGATCAGCGGCTGGAAGCCCACCGGCGCATTGGTGGTGGGCTACAACTTTGACGATCGTTTCGGCATCATCGCGTCGCTGAGCTATGACCGGGTCAACCAGCACAATAATGTGCTCGGCGGCGAAAATCGCGGCAACTGGGCGTTCGCCAACCGAGTCGATTCGGCCACCGTGCCGAACTATTACGCCCCCGAATATCGCTATGTCACCGACCGCGACATTCGCCGGGAGCGGTGGGGCGGATCGCTGGGCGTCACCTGGCGGCCGACCGACGAGCTGGAACTCGCCGGCCAGTTCTTTCACTCGGACTACAAGGTCGACACGCGAGAAGCGTCGCTCAAATTCCCGTTCGCGCAGGGCGAGGCGCGCGGCCTCCAGGGCGGGTTCTCGATCGACGACGACGGCGTCCTCCAACAGGGCACGATGCGCGCCCAGTCGGCCGAAGCGATCTCGTTCGTCGATGTCTCGAACACCACGTCGGACAATGCACAGTTCACCGTCAAGTTCGACAACAAGCGCAATTTCCGGCTGAACGTCGCCGCGACTTACTCACAGGGTGACCTGACACGCAACGTCGCGAACAATGACGTGCGCTACACCGCCTATGCCGTGCCGACCGCGAACCCATCCAGCCCGACCGGCTTTTCACACCAGCCCGCAAACCCCGCAGCGCCCGCCACCTTCGATTTCACCTATGACAACCGCGATGGGAAGTTTCCATCGTTCGGGATCGCACCGGGCAGTCCGCAGGACCTGTTCACCAACCCCGCCTATGGGTACTTCAAGTCGCACTGGGCCTTTGGCGATCGGTCGGAGATCGACGGGCAGTCATTCCGTGCCGACATGGCCTGGGACATCGATGACAGCGACACCAATGCCATCACCGTCAGCGCCGGTTTCCGGTATGGGCGGCGCAATATCGATTTCACCTCGGGTCGCTATCTCGCCGACATCAGCGGCATGGGTGAGCCCGACGGTTCGCAGCTCGGGTACAACTGGACGCCCTATACCTACTTCCTCGACGGTGCGATCGGCTTCAAGGCTTGCGAAATCCCGGTTGCGCAGCAGAACCCGCAGCAGCGCGGGTGCGACAACCGGTTCGGCAACTCGCCGCCAGTCATGACGCCGTTCCAGACGTTCACCGACGCACCCGACCGGGTGGAGCTCATCAAGAATTTCGCCGGCGGCGGCGTGGTCCAGGGCGATCAGGTGCTCGTCCAGAACCGCGCCCAGATGACGGACGCGCTCGCCTGGATCCAGGGGCTTTTCCCTGACAAGCCGTTCGCGTTCTTTGAGGATCCGATCCAGAGCTTCTTCGTGCGTGAGGAAACGCGGTCCGGCTATGTAATGGCTGATATCGGCAGCGAGGACGATCCCTACCATGTCAATGTCGGCGTCCGCATCGTCGACACCAAGCTCAGGGTTGATCAGAACCAGGGCGTCGCCGACCCGGTCTATTTCGGGACGGATAGCTGGAACGGCGTGGTCCGCGATTTCGAGACAACCACCTTCGACCGCAGCTACACCGATTTCCTCCCGAGCCTGAACGTCGTGGCGAGTATCGACGACCGGCAGAAGGTGCGCTTCTCGGCGGCCCGGGTCGTCGCGCGCCAGGACCTGTTCAGCCTTGGCCGCGGCTTCGCGACCGACTTCACGCGCGATCCGCAGACCAATCTGTTCACCTTCACCAGCGGCAGCCGCGGCAATCCTGAGCTGGAGCCATATCGGGCCTATCAGTTCGACGCCGCCTATGAGTATTATTTCGGCCGCCAGGGCCTGTTGTCCGTTGCCGGGTTCTGGAAGGAAGTCGATTCCTTCATTGTCACTCAGACGGTCCCCACATTCGTCAGCGATCAGGCTGGCGGCCGACTGGGCCCGGTTGCGCAACCGGTGAACGGCACGGGCGGACAGGTGCGCGGGTTCGAGGTCGCGGCCCAATATGCCTTCCCGTTCGGGATCGGCTTCACCGCCAACTACACCTTCTCAGACACCTCGACCGACGGGTTCAACGACTTTGATGAAGGGTTGCCCCTGCCTGGCGTGTCGCGCCACTCCGCCAACGGCCAGATTTATTACGAGAATTACGGCTTTGCGGCGCGCGCGTCCTATTCCTGGCGATCCGAAGCCTATTTGGGCAATTTCGGCTTCTCCGACGGCGGAACGACGCGGACGCTAGGAATCTATCAGCGCCCTTACGGTCAGCTCGACGGGCAAATCA
>DAIMKE010000095.1:0-11336 GCA_036721875.1 Bradyrhizobium sp.
AGGCCGTACAGTGCCACGCCGAGCAATGTCAGGAGCACGACGGCCATTACCATCGCCGGCGTGTCGAGCGACGACTGCACCTGGATCATGAGGTAGCCGAGCCCCCGCTCGGAGGCGATGAACTCGCCGACGATCGCGCCGGCCACCGCCAGAATTGCGCCGACCTTCATTCCGGAGAACACGTAGGGCAGCGCGCCCGGCAACTGGATTTTCCGGAACAGCGTCCAGCGCGAGCCGCGCAGCGACTTGACGAGATCCAGCAGATCCGGCTCGACCTCGCTCAATCCGCGCGCTGTCGTCAAAAGGATCGGAAAGAAGCAGATGGAAAATGCGATCAGGATGTTTGGAACGATGCCGTAGGAAAACCAGACGATGAACAGCGGACCGAGCGCCACTTTCGGAATCATGTTCAGCGTCACGAACAGCGGCAGCAGCAGGAGGCTGACCAGCGGTGACCAGGAGAAGATCACGGCCAGCATGACGCCGACCAGCGCGCCAAGGGCGAACCCGCCGAGTATTTCTGCCGCCGTCACCGCGAGGTTGGAAAGCCAGGCATAGTTGGGCGACCAGAGCGTGGCTACGGTCGCGAGCGGTGAGGGCAGGATGAACTTCGGCACCTGGAAGGCGTCGACCAGGACCTGCCAGAGCGCGATCACGGCGAGATGCACGATCAGGATGATCGCCGCAGACCGTATCGACCGTCCGTCACCGCTGAACACCGTGCGCTCCTTGTCGACGCAGGCCGGCTCTTCGGCCGCGCCGGGGCAATCTATCGCGGCTCCCGGCAATGATCAACCATATGGTTGATTAGGGTCGCAGCGAATGCATGACCAGATCGACGACGTGCTTGCGGCGGGCCAGCTTCGCAGCCTGGCTGGACAGGTCCTTGCCGAAGATCGCAGACAGGGTCGGAGAATTCGAAAAGTAGAAATAGCTGAGGCCTGCAATCGAAATATAGAGGTGCACGGGGTTGATGCCCTTGCGGAAAATGCCCGCCTTCACGCCCTGGCCGAGGATGGTCGAAACCAGGCTTACCAGCGGCGAGTGCATGGCCTCCAGTTTTCGCGAGCCGCGTACGTGCCGGGCGCCGCCACGGTTTTCGTCGTTCAGCAGCACGATGAAGTCTGGATGCGCGGCGAGGTGATCGAAGGAACTTTCGATCAGCTTCTTGATCGCCTGTTCCGGGGGCAATCCCTCCAGATTGAGCTCGCGCTCCTTGGCGCGGATCTCCTCATAGACCCATTCCAGCACCGCCAGATACAGCGCGTCCTTGTCGCCAAAATAGTGGTAGACGAGCTGCTTGTTGACGCCAGCGCGCGCGGCGATCTCGTCGACCCTGGCGCCGGCGAGGCCGCGGCTGGCGAATTCGCGCCGCGCCGCGGTCAACAGCTTCTTGCGGGTCGCCGCCGGATCGCGCCGCCGCGGCTTTATGTCGTCAGATCGTTTTTTAGGCATTTTCAACCAAACAGTTGACAAGTAGTTCCGTCCCTTGTTGCATTGGTATCCTCACGGGCGCGCGACGACAAGGTCGGACGACAAGGTCGACTGCAGACAAGGAGAGTTGTCATGAGAGGGTTGCGGGTAGCGGGATTGGCGCTTGCGCTTGCGATGCCGGCGCTTCCCGGCACGGCCGCCGAGTCGGTCAACCTGATCCTGAACTGGACGCCGACGGCGGATCATTCACCATTCTACTACGCCAAGTCGCAGGGCTGGTACACGAAAGCCGGCATCGACCTGACCATCGAGGTCGGCAAGGGATCCGGTGTCTCCTCGCTGAAGGTCGGCTCCGGCGGATCGCCGTTCGGAATTGCCGATCTCGCGACCATGCTGGTGGCGAAGAGCAAGGGCGCCGACGTGGTTGCGCTGATGAGCATCTATGCCAATACCGGGCAGACCTTCTACTGGCTGAAGAGCTACGGTGTGAACGGGCCGAAGGATTTCCCGAACCACAAGATCGGCAATCCGCCGGGCGACGCCTCGCGGGTGATGTGGCCCGCCTTTGCCAAGGCCGCCGGCATCGCGCCCGATTCAGTGAGCTTCGTCAATGTCGGCCCGACCGCCAAGATCGCGGCGCTGAAGGCCCATACCGTGGACATCATCAGCGATTTCTACAACGAGCACGATCTCAAGGCGATCGAGTTCGGATCTGATCTGGGCTACGTCAATTGGAAGGACATCGGGTTGAATCCCTACGGGAATTCGCTGATCGTCAACGGTGCTTACCTTGCGAAGAACCCGAAGCTGGTGGAGGACTTCGTCAAGGTCAGCCAGAAGGCCTATGCCGCCTGCGTCGCCGACGTCGAGCCGTGCCTCAAGGCGCTGCTCGACCAGGCGTCCGGTCTCGACAAGGAAAACCAGCAGCGCCAGTGGGAGCGCATCAAGTTCCTGATGACGGACGAGTTCACCACCACGAAGGCACTGGGCTGGATCGACGCCGAGCGGATGAAAAAGGACTACGAGCTGGTGCAGACTTATCTCGGCATGGAAAAGCCGTTCGACGTCAACACGGCGTTTTCGGTCAAGATGCTGGATACGTCGATCAAGATGGACGCGAGCAAGGTGAAGAAGTAGGGGGGGCCGGATTTTTCCGTCGTCATTGCGAGCGCAGCGAAGCAATCCATTTCTCCGCTTGCCGAGACATGGATTGCTTCGTCGCTTCGCTCCTCGCAATGACGGGGAGGGTGCCTGCTCTGGCCTTCATTGCAGCGCCATCCCCGACGTCGCGATCACCTTCGTCAGCTTCTCGTAATCCGCCTTCATCAATGCCGCAAGGTCGGCCAGCGGCATCGGCTTGCCCGGTATATTGGCGACCGAAAGTTGGCGCTGCACTTCCGGGTTCTGCAGCGCCTTGTTGATGCCGTCATTAATCTTCTCGACGATGGCGTCCGGCGTGCCCGCCTGAACATAGATGCCATACCAGGGTAGGTAGGCAGCCTCCGGAAACCCAGCCTCTGCAATCGTCGGCACGTCAGGCAAGTCAGCGACACGCTTGCCGGTCATGACCGCCAGCGGCTTTACGCTGCCAGCCTTGATGTGCGGCAATGCCAATTCGAGCGATACGATCTCGAAATGCATCAGGTTGGTCATCAGGTCGATCAGGGCCTGCGGCTGGCCCTTATAACCGACATTGGTGAGCTTGATGCCGGCCGCGTGAAACAGCTTTTGCGCGCTGAGATCAATCGACGAGCGAGTGCCGGGATTGCCGAAGTTCAACTCGCCGGGCTTTTTGCGCGCGATCTCGACGAATTCCTTGACGGTTGCGGCCGGCATCGAGGGATGAACCAGCGCGACGCTCTGGTTCCAGACCGCAAGGCCGACGCATCTAAGATCCTTCAGCGCGTCCCAGCCGGCGTCCTTGTAGAGCGTCGGGTTGACCAGCGCCGCAGGTCCGGTGACCAGCCACGTGTAGCCATCGGGTTCGCTGCGTGCGACCGCCGCGGTGCCGATGTTGCTGTTGCCGCCCGGCCTTGCCTCGATGACGACCGTTTGCTTCCAGTCGCGGCCGACTTGTTCGGTCACGGCGCGCGCGACGATATCGACGATGCCGCCGGCAGGATAGGGCACGATGATGCGGATGGGCCTGTTCGGAAAGTTGCTCTGCGCCTGCGCTGCGTTGCCGAAAAGGATGGCGATGCCCATAGCTACGCACAGCACGGTCCTGAAGCCGCTCATTTTTCCCTCCCCATGTTTTACGCATCGTTCGAGCGATGCGTTTTGCCCCTCTAGCGGGGATATTCAGTCGTTGGCCACCAGCGCGCGGATGCTGCGCGCCAGGCCGAGGATGCGGGGGCCGCACTCGCGCTCGATCTGCTCGGCGTTGAAGCGAAACGAGGGGAGGCCACAATTGACGGAAAGGCAATCGCCTGACGGCGTCCGGTAGAGCGGTGCAGCGACGCCAAAGATTTCCCGCCGCCATTCGCCGAGTGAAACCGCAAAGCCGCGCTCGCGACAAATCGCGGCGTCCGGCAGCGTTCGCGTCTGCACGTATTCGGCTTCTTCGGGGCGCTCGACCTTCACCTTGGCCACGTAAGACTCAATCTCTTCGTCCGTGAAGAGCGACAGCAGCGCGCGGCCGACCGCGGTCGGTGCCAGCGAGCTCGCGAAGCCGACATCCGGCAAATGCGCCACGGCGTCCGTGGTGCGCAGCGTCTCGACATAAATAAAGTCGAGGCCGAACGGCATCGCGATGGAAACGGTGCCGCCGGAATAGGCCGCGAAATCGCGCATCAGCGGACGGGCGAGTTGTCTGACCTTCAGCGCCGACAATACCGGATAGGCGGCGGCCAGAATGCCGAGCCCCAGTTCGAACCGCCCCTTCGCATCGCGTTTGAGATAGCCCAGTTGCGCCAGCGTGTAGGTCAGCCGCGACACCGTCGGCCGCGACAGGCCGGTATGCAGCGCGAGATCGGCATTCGACAGCGCGCCGCTGCGGTTGCGGAAGGCGGCCAGCACGTCGAGTCCATGCGCCAGCGTGGTCGCGAAGGAAGGATCGGCTTGGTCCTCTGGCGTGCTGCTGCTGCTGCTGCTGCTGCTTATCGCTGTCATCGGCAAAGCTTGGTCATAATCGGAAAATTTGTCAACATATCGAAATAAAATTGCAAATCGTTTCGACATCAGCTTAGGTGCTAAAAAAGGAGCAGCGGGAGGCGCCATGAATTTCGATCTTTCCGATCGGTCGGAAGCGTGGCGGCAAAAGCTGCAGGCGTTCTTCGACCAGGAGGTGTTGCCGCACCACCGCGCCTGGCTTGGCCACATCGCCAAGGGGGAGGCTCCGCCCTTCATGGCGGGGCTGCAACAGAAGGCGCGCGCGGCGGGCCTTTGGAATCTCGGCCTTCCCGAATTAGGCGACGACGAACCAGGTACGCGTCTCTCAAATCTGGAGTACGCGCCGCTGGCCGAAATCATGGGCCGGCTGTTCTGGGCCCCGGAAGTCTTCAATTGCCAGGCGCCCGACGTGCCCAACATGATCGCGCTGCAGAACTGCGCCACACCTGAGCAGAAGGCACGCTGGCTGCAGCCGCTGTTGGAAGCGAGAACCCGCTCGGCCTTCGGCATGACCGAGCCGGACGTCGCCTCGTCCGATGCCACCAACATCGCGACCCGCATGGTCCGCGATGGCGACGATTACGTCATCAACGGCCGCAAATGGTTCATCACTGGTGCGGCGCATCCGCAATGCAGCTTCCTGATCGTCCTGGGCGTGACCGACGCCGATGCGGACCGCACCAGCCGCCATTCCTGCATCATCGTGCCGATGGATGCGTCGGGCGTTCGCCTGGTACGGCGGCTGCGCTGGATGGGCTGCGAGGACCACGTTGCGCCAATCGGTGAACTCGCCTTCGAGAATGTCCGGGTACCCCGAGCGAATCTGCTTGGCGCGGAAGGCGACGGCTTCAAGGTCGCGCAGGTCAGGCTCGGCCCGGCCCGCATTCACCATTGCATGCGCTCGATCGGGCTGTGCGAACTTCTGATCGAACTGATGATGGTGCGGTCGTCGGAGCGCTCCGCCTTCGGACGGACCGTGATCCAGTATGACACCGTGCAGCGCTGGATTGCGGAATCCCGCGTCGAGCTCGAACAGGCGCGGCTGCTGGCATATCGCTGCGCGTGGCGCCTCGATCAGGCCGGCCACCATGGCGCCTGGCGCGACGTGTCGCTGATCAAGGTGGCGGTGCCTGCGATGCTGCAGCGGATCGCCGACCGCGCCATGCAGGTGTTCGGCGCCATGGGCGGCTCCGACGATACGCCGATCCATCAGGCCCTTGCCTGGGGCCGCCTGCTGCGCATCGGCGACGGTCCCGATGAAGTGCATCTGCGGCAGATTTTTCGCATGGAGCCGATGCCGTCCTGGTCAGTCGCAGACTCTCCATATCTGACCGCACATCCGTCCTGAGCGGTGGTAATGACAGTCACGCATCATGATTTCCTGAAAGGTGCCTTCGGATGACGACGACCGACCAGCCCCAGGCCGCGCGGAGTGCGGCAATCGATAAGGAGCGGCTGCGCCAAAAATATCTGGAGGAGCGCAACAAGCGGCTGCGTGCCGACGGTAACGACCAGTATCTGCAGGTCGCAGGTCAGCTCGCGCACTATCTCGACGATCCCTATACGCCGGTCGCGCCCCGCGCGCCGAAAACCGACCACGTCACCTTTGCCTTTATCGGCGGCGGGTTTGCCGGGCTCGCAACCGCGCGACTGTCCGAAGCTGGCGTGGGGGATGTTCGCATCATCGAGAAAGGCGGCGACTTCGGCGGCACCTGGTACTGGAACAGATATCCCGGCGCGCAATGCGATACGGCGTCGATGGTCTACATGCCGTTGCTCGAAGAGACCGGCCACATGCCGTCGGAGAAATACGCGCATGCGCCGGAAATCCTGGCGCACTGCCAGCGCATCGGCAAACAATACGGCCTCTACGCCAACGCGCTGTTTCACACCGAGGTCACCAGCCTCGATTGGGACGAGGCGAAATCGCGCTGGATCATCCGCACCAACCGCGGCGATGACTTCACCGCGCAGTTCGTCGGCATGGGGACCGGTCCGCTGCATGTGCCCAAGCTGCCCGGCATCGCAGGCATCGAGATGTTCAAGGGGCATTCGTTCCACACCAGCCGCTGGGACTACGACTACACAGGCGGCGATCCCCGCGGCGCGCTGATGGAGAAACTGGCCGACAAGCGTGTCGGAATCATTGGCACCGGGGCCACATCCGTGCAGTGCGTGCCGCATCTCGCGCGCGCCTGCAAGGAGCTCTACGTGTTCCAGCGCACGCCGTCGTCCGTCGACGTCAGGGCCAACGCGCCGATCGATCCCGAATGGTTTGCAGGGATCGCGACATCAGGCTGGCAACAGCGCTGGCTCGAGAATTTTACCGCGAACCAGGCCGGCGGCTCTGCGGAAGAGGATCTGGTGCAGGACGGCTGGACGGATCTGTCGCGGCGGATTCGCGCCAAGGTGCTGGACCTGCCGCGCGAGCAACGGACGCCCGCCAATATGCTGGCAGCGTTCGAGGACTCCGATTTCGAGAAGATGGAGGAAATCCGGGCACGCGTCGATACGATCGTCGAAGATCGCGAGACCGCTGCCAGGCTGAAGGCGTGGTATCGTCAGCTCTGCAAGCGGCCGTGCTTCCACGACGCGTACCTGCAGGCGTTCAATACGCCGGGCACGCATCTGGTCGATACCGACGGTAGGGGCATCGAGCGGATCACAGAGAAGGGTGTCGTCGTCGCTGGCAGGGAATACCAGCTCGATTGCATCATCTATGCGTCGGGATTCGAGGTCGGCACCGAGTACAAGCGGCGCGCCGGCTTCGATCTGACCGGACGTGGCGGTGTCAAACTGTCGGACCACTGGGCTTCCGGCATGCGTACCAAGCACGGCATCCACGTGCATGGTTTCCCGAACGCGTTCCTTGTGCAGCCGACGCAGGGTGCCAATCTCATCTCCAACGTCCCGCATAACCTGACCGAAGCCGCACGGACGATCGCGCTGATGGTCCGGCACGCTCAGGCAAACGGCTTCAAGGAGATCGAGGTCACGAAGGAGGCTGAGGACCGCTGGGTCGAACTGCTGCTGACCGGCGCCGGCCGGATGATCGGTTCGCCTGACTGCACGCCCGGCTACTACAATAACGAGGGACGCGAGCCCGGTCCTGCGGCCAAGCTCAATGTTGGCCATCCCGCGGGGCCGATGGCCTACTTCAAATATATCGACGCATGGCGGAGCAGCGGCCAGTTCGAGGGGCTGCAGTTTCGCTGACGCTTTTTGAGATACCGTTTTCCGTTGCGCAGGGGAGTATTTAATAATGAGTCAAGCAGCCACGACTGAAACGCCCAAGGAATCACCTGAGCGATCTCCCAAGCAATCTCCGAAGGATGCCTCGGCCCCTGTCATCGCGCAGCACGCGGCAACGCTGAAGGCGTTGCCGTTTTCCGATACACGCGATTTCGACGACGCCGCGCGCGGCTTTCTCGGCACGGTGGAGAACGCGAAGATCACCTCGCCGCAGGGCAGGGTTATCTGGAGCCTCGAGCCTTACGGCTTCCTGTCCGCTGAAGAAGCCCCGGCAACGGTCGATCCCAGCCTGTGGCGGCAGTCGCGGCTCAACATGCATCACGGCCTGTTCGAGGTCGTGACCGGCGTCTATCAGGTGCGTGGGCTCGACATCGCCAACATGACGCTGATCGAGGGCGACAACGGCGTCATTGTTGTCGATACGCTGACCTCGATCGAGGGTGCGCGGGCTGCGATGCAGCTTTACTTCCAGCACCGCGGCAAGCGGCCGGTCACCGCTGTGATCTTCACCCATACCCACACCGACCATTGGGGCGGTGCGCGCGGCGTGCTCGATGACGAAACGATCGCCGGCGGCGTTGTGCCGATCATCGCGCCAAACCTTTTTATGGAGCACGCGGTCTCCGAAAACATCATCGCGGGGCCGGCGATGTTGCGGCGCGCGCAGTATCAGTTCGGGCCGTTCCTCGCCAAAGGCGTGCGCGGGCAGGTCGATTGCGGACTTGGCAAGACCATGGCCGCTGGCGCCGTCGCGCTGCTGCGCCCGACCGACCTGATCATCGCGACCGGCGACAAGCGCGTGATCGACGGCGTGGAATTCGAGTTCCAGATGGCGCCGAACAGCGAAGCGCCGGCTGAGATGCACTTCTTCATCCCGCGCTACAAGCTTCTGAACCTCGCGGAAAACTGTACGCACAATTTTCACAATCTGCTGCCGTTCCGCGGCGCCGACGTGCGTGACGCGCTGGCGTGGTCAAAATATCTCGGCGAGGCGCTGCAGATGTGGGGCGGCAAGGCCGATGCAATGTGCGGCCAGCACCATTGGCCGGTCTGGGGCCATGAGCGGATCGACACCATGATCCGCCAGCAGCGCGACCTCTACAAGTTTGCGCATGACCAAACCATCCGCCTGATGAACCACGGGCTTACCGCAACCGAAATCGCGGAAGCGATCCGCCTGCCGGCGAGCCTCGACGGCGCATGGCACGGCCGCGGCTATTACGGCCATATCCGGCACAATGTGAAGGCGATCTACCAGAAATATCTCGGCTGGTACGACGCCAACCCTGTCAACCTCGATCCGCTGCCGCCGGTGGAATCAGGCCGGAAATATGTCGAGTACATGGGTGGCGCCGACGCGATCCTGGAGCGTGCGGCCACGGATTTTGCGAGGGGCGAGTTTCGTTTCGTAGCCCAGGCCGTCAGCCATCTGGTTTTTGCCGAACCCGACAACCAGGTCGCACGCGCGATGCTGGCTGATACGTTCGAGCAACTCGGCTATGCGTCGGAAAGTTCGACCTGGCGCAACGCGTACCTGTTCGGCGCGCAGGAACTGCGGCAGGGCATGCCCAAGGCGCCGCCGCGTTCGGCGATGCCACGCGAGACGCTGGCCGCGCTCCGCACCGAGCAGCTATGGGATGTGCTCGGAGTGCGGCTCAATGGGCCTAAGGCCGAAGGCAAGCGCATCGTACTGAACTGGAATTTCACCGATACCGGCGAAACCTTCGTTCTCAACCTGGAAAATTGTGCGCTGACTTATTTGGCCGGCGCGCAGGCGGCCAATGCCGACGCCGGCTTCACGCTGGCGCGCGGCGTACTCGACGAAGTAATCGCCAAGCTGACGACGTTTCCGGAAGCCGTTGGCGCCGGCAAGATCAAGGTGTCAGGCGATCCGATGCGGCTCGGCGAACTGATGATGCTGATGGACGAATTCCCGCGGATGTTCGAGATCGTCGAGCCGAAGAGGACAATGGTGAACTGACGAAGCAGTAGATGGGGTAACGGGCCCGTTACCCCATCAAAAACCGTCGAGCAATCGCGCGGCTACTCCGCGCTGCTCACGAGCTTGATGCGCGGTGCAGCCTTCTCCGTCAGGCTACGATACACGGCAAGATAATCGAGCGCCATGCGGCGTGCGGTAAAGCGGGCCTCGAACTGCTTGCGGACGGCGGCCCGGTCCAGCGTCGAGAGGCGGTCAACCACGGAGATCGCACTGGTCTCATCCTCCACCACGAATCCGGTGAGGCCGACGTCGATGATCTCCGGGACCGACCCTCTATTATAGGCGAGGACTGGCGTGCCACAGGCCATGGCCTCGATCATGACGAGGCCGAACGGCTCAGGCCAATCGATCGGCAGCAGCAATCCGATCGCGCCGCTGAGGAACTCCGGCTTCTCGCGGTCCGAAATCTCGCCGATGAATTCGACCAGCGGGCTGGCCTTGATGAGCGGGGAAATCAGTTCGTCGTAATATTCCTGGTCGGCACGATCGACCTTTGCCGCGATCCTCAGCGGAATGCCGCACCGGTTGGCAATCCGGATGGCGCGGTCGACGCCCTTTTCCGGTGCGATCCGTCCCAGCACAGCAAGGTAAGAAGGCTTGACCTGTTGAGGCGTCAGCAGATTCTCCGGCAAGCCATGATGAATGGTGCGCGCCCAGTTGGCCCTCGGCACCGGCCTCCGCTGCGCATCTGAGATCGACACCACCGGAACTTTGGAAAACACGTTGAACACCGGCTGATGCTCCGGCAGGTCCAGCCTGCCGTGCAGGGTGGTCACGAACGGCGTCGGCTGCCGGTAGAATAGTGAGAACGGATAGTAGTCGAGATGGAAGTGCAGAAAATCGAACTCTTCATCGTCGCACTTCTGCCGCACGCGCTCCAACATCACCATGTGCAGAGCATTGGGGTCCCGCACTGAACCGTCGAGGCGCAACGCTTTCGGCCACATTGCATCGAGTTTCGCCGATGTATGGGAATCACCGCTGGCAAACAGGGTGACATCGTGCCCCAACGAAACCAGTTCTTCGGTCAGCCAGTGCACGACCCGTTCGGTGCCGCCGTACAGTTTGGGGGGAACAGCCTCCGTCAGCGGGGCAACCTGCGCGATGCGCATATTTTAGTCTCCTGTCTGAAATGTAAGTGAGCAGTTTCTCAGCGCGTGGCGGCACCCGGCATGCCTATGCGGGAACGTTCCCGCATCTTTGAAGTTCCTTCGATCAGCGTACCTTCCTTCCTCCACACGGTTGTCTTGCTGATGCCATCTGACCCAACGAAGTTTCGACTGTCCTGATGCTGCAGAATTGTTGCGGGGAGATGGCCACGCGGCCCGAACCGGAAGCAGCGTTCTTCACGTAATCGTGCGCAATGCGCATCGAGGATTCCAGTTCACTCTCAACAGGTTTGCAGACGTCATGGATCATCTTTCTGGATATGCGCGCCGGCCATTTTCATTTGTGCTGCGCTATCTGCGCCAGCGTCGCGCGGCACATACTGTCATTTTGGTGGCCGTCGTGGCGGCGGTTGCCTGCTCCGTGGGCA
>DAIMKE010000096.1:0-11289 GCA_036721875.1 Bradyrhizobium sp.
TAACCAGCCGGCAATTTTAGTGACGTCAATTCTTGGCGAATAGCTGCGACCACCTTCGCCATGTCGGTTCGCCCGTCGGTATTGGCGAGTACGACTACCCTGCGACGACTATTCTCGCGCAAAATCTGGTTCGGGCCATCCGTTTCGCGAATTTCGGCGATCTGCCGGGCAGGAATCCATCCAACCGGCGTTTCAATCAAGAGGTCACCTAGCTTCTGTGTAGTGCGAAGCCGATCCGGCAGACGCATTGTCACATCGAAGCGACGATAGCCGTCGACGATCCGCGAGATCACCCGTCCGTTCGACAACCGACTGATTTGATCAACCACCGCCGCCGGCTGCACGCCATAGAGGCCGGCGCGTCGATAATCGACCCGGATTTCAAGCTGCGGAATGCGAACCTGCTTCTCCACCTGAAGATCCACGAGCCCAGGAACCGTCGAAAGTCTCTGCCGGATCCGCTCGGCCGTGGTGCGCAGCGAGTCGAGGTCGTCTCCGAATATCTTTAGGGCGATCTGAGCGCGCACCCCTGATAACATGTGGTCCAGACGATGGGAGATGGGCTGACCGACGTTAACGGCCACCGGGAGTACCGCGAGCCTTGAGCGTATGTCGTCCACGATCTCGGTCTTTGGGCGGCCCGCCGGTCTCAAGTCCACTTCGATTTCGGAGGAATGGACGCCTTCGGCGTGTTCGTCCAGCTCGGCACGGCCGGTGCGCCTTCCAACGGCCTTTACTTCGGGCACCTCCTGAATAAGCCTTTCGGCGATCAGGCCCACGCGATGCGACTCGGACAATGAGATGCCCGGGTTGAACAGCATGTTGATCGTGAAGGTACCCTCGTTGAACGGCGGCAGGAATGCACGCGGCAAGAACGTGGCACCGACCCCGGCCCCGGCGATGGCGAACGCGACAACCGCCATGATGGCCTTTTGGTGTCGAAAACCCCAACCAAGTAGCGCCGCGTTGCGTCCCTTGAGAACACGAACAAGCGCGCTGTCGCCGTGCTGCAGGCGCTTCAGTTTCGGCAGCATATAGTACGCCATCACCGGCGTCAGCGTGATCGAGACGAGCAGGCTCGCAAAAATCGAGATGATGTACGCTTGGCCCAAAGGGGCGAACAGACGCCCCTCTATCCCCGACAGCGCAAACAGTGGCACGAAGACGAGGACGATGATCATCGTCGCATAGACGATACCGGACCGGACCTCCTGGGAAGCGGAGACGACCACATCGAAGGCAGATCGCGGGTTTCCGGCTTCGCGGTTCTCCCGCAGGCGACGAAAGATATTCTCAACGTCAACTACCGCATCGTCCACCAGCTCGCCGATTGCGATCGCAAGTCCGCCGAGCGTCATCGTGTTGATGGACAGGCCGAACAGATGGAATACGATGGCCGTGGCCAGGATTGAGACAGGAATCGCGGTGAGCGAGATAACCGTCGTCCGCCAGTTCAGGAGGAAAGCGAACAGCACGACTGCAACGACAACGCCTGCCTCAACAAGCACGCGCTCTACATTGCGTATCGATGTTTCAATGAAATTGGCCTGTCGGAATAGAACCTGATCGGCCTTGATGCCCTTCGGTAGGGTGGCCGTGATCTCCTTCAGCGCCTGCTCGATCGCACGGGTCAACCCAATGGTATCGATGTTTGGCTGTTTCTCAATCGAAACAACTACCGCCGGTGAGCCCATATAGCCGGAATCGCCGCGCTTCACACGCGGAGCGAAATCGACGTTGGCCACCTGCCACAGAAAGATAGATCCGCCATTCACCCTTGCAATCACGACGTTGCGCAGGTCTTCGAGGCTGGTCGTACGACCAATGTTGCGGATAAGGTACTCGCGCGCGTACTGATCGGTGAACCCACCGCCGGCGTTAGTGCCAAACTGCGCAAGCGCTTTTTCGATCTGATCGTAGGTCACCCCGAGCGCGCGGAGAGCGGGGGGATTGGGCGAGATGCGGTACTGTCGAACCTCACCACCCATTGGAATAACCTGGGCAACCCCTGGAATGGTCAATAGGCGGGGCCTGATGATGAAATCCGCAACCTCGCGCACCTCCATCGGAGTGGCTTCGGTGCTGGTCACCGCCACGAGCAGTATCTGGCCCATGATTGAACTGATCGGGCCCATCTGCGGGGTCGTGTTCGGGGGCAATTGCTCGCGAATCAGTGAGAGACGTTCGGCTATCTGCTGCCGGTTGCGATAGATATCCGTGGCCCAATCAAACTCCACATATACGATCGAAAGACCCACACCGGAGACGGAACGGACGCGCGTTACGCCCGGTACGCCGTTCATCTGCGTCTCGATCGGGAAGGTCACCAATTGTTCGACTTCGGGTGGCGCGAGCCCTTCCGCCTCGGTCATGATGGTGACTGTCGGCTTGTTCAGATCCGGGAACACGTCCACCGGCAGCTTAGATGCCGTAAAGAGGCCGTAGAGGACCAGTGCGGCTGCGGCCGCCAGAACAAACAAGCGGTTGCGCAACGCGTGGGTGACAGCAAATCGGAACATGATGCCCCCCTCAACGGATGTGATCAATGAGCTCGGCGCCCTGGACGACAACTCGCTTGCCAGGATCGAACCCCTGCGAAATGAGCACGCGCTGACCGTCGAGCGGCTCGATCCGGACCGTTCGCCGCTCGAAGCGCTCGGCTTCCACCTGCTCGAACACCGACTCCTGACCCGTCGCGGTCCTGACGACGCTAGAGCGCGGCACAGCAATCCCGCGCTGCTCGTCCGGAGCTTCGGCAAGCACAGTCAGGAACTGTCCGGCGCGCACGCCCTCCACGTCGCCTTCGATCGCGAAATGAACAGGGATCGACTGGTTGCGATCGGCAAAGCCGGCGCCACGAAACGCGAGTTTTAGCTCCTTGTTGCCAAGGCGTGCCGTCGCACGCTGTAGCATCGGTAGTGCCTCATAGCTGAGCGCTTCGACCCAAAGCCGCTTCGGATCGATGATATGAAAGACCACCGCGTTGCTCTGCGCGATCTGCCCGGCGACTGGGGTTCCTTCTGCGATCACGCCGTCGACGGGCGCGACGAGCGCTTCGGGTTCGCGGCGAGCCTGGTCAAGCGACGCCCGGCGCTCCTTAAGGCCCTGCAACTCCAGCCGCGTATCCTCTAGTTGCGATCGCGGCACCGCGCCACTTGGCGCCAAGGTCTCGTAGCGGGCAAAGCGCCGCTCCACGATCGATATCTGTTGGTCCAGTTCAGCCTGACGCTGGCGTATGTCGGAAGCATCAATCGCCTGCAGCGGCGGCGTAACATAGGCCAACACATCCCCTTTCTTCACGGGTGTGCCGAGCCGTGGGAACCCTCCCTCTGGCGGCGACAAGCGACCGCTGACCGCAGCTTGCACAAAGCCGCTCGCATTCGGATCAGGGATGATCCGGCCAGGAAGCTCCAGTGCGCGCGGGTAGCTAGCCGCTGCGGGGATCGACGTGCGGATCGCCAAGATCCGTTGGGTGCTCTTAGGTACGAACACACTGCCGTCCGAAAGCAACTGGGCCGTATCCCGCGTCGCGCCCGTCAGCACAGCTTGTTTGTTCTCGCTGCCGTGATCCTCACCCTCATGTGCGACGGCGCCCGACGTAAGGAGACCGAGCGCGACGCTGGCAATAACCACGACAGCCGCCCTACGCCAGGCGAGGAGAACGCCACCGAACGCGCCTGCAAAAAAGGCCACCGCGACTGAAAGCAGAATGCCGGATCCATTTGGCGTCAGCCTATCCTTGAGCCCTGCCGCCATTGCGGTGCCTGACACACCAGTTTGTCCGGTTGAAGCGCTTGATTGGTGCCCCTGCGGAATTTCGATCGTGAACGTGAGAATTTCGAGGTCGCCATCCTTCGGAGTCACCGTCGCGATGATGTCATAACGGCCCGGAGTGACCGTCCATGGCGCAGGTAACCGATAGGTACCATCGCCCGCAGGCGTTGCTTCGACGCTGCCTTTTGGGGTTTCAGCGATGATAGCGGCATTCACGACCGGCTCGTTGGTTCCGAAACGATCCAGATAGATCGTCAGTTCGCCGCCTTTGGCGACGGCAACCAACTCCAATGTATCAGATGCACTTCCGCTCCGCGGTGTCGCCGGAAGTTCGACCGCCGTTTTCGCCTCGCCGTGAGCGTGGCCTTCGTGAGCCGAACCATTTTCAAATGAAATCGCAAGCACAAACGCCGCCAGCGTTACCTTGCACGGATGAAGAAAGCGCATAATCTGACCCTCGCAAACCGCAGTGCCCGCCGATGGGCGGACGACAAGTCGCGCGCGAGCGCGCGCGGGCTTACGCCAGATTTTTGGGCGGTTTTGCCAAGGCTTCCGGGTCGATACTGCCCGGCTTTACGGGCTTGAAAGCGATCACTCCGCCAGGGCTGTCGAGCCGCGCAAGCGCCAGCGCCGACCCTGCGATCGCCGCAGCACTGCAGCACCCAAGTCCCGATCCACCGCACCCACCAATACAGCTGGCCGCTAGGCCTGCAGGTCCGGCCGGGTCGTTCACCGCCATGAGGGCCACTTCGATCGTCTTCGACGTTGCAGTTGGCTTGGCCAGACGATAGCCAGCGGCGCCTTGCTCGGAACTAGGTTGTACTGTCAGCGAGCCCTGCTGATGAGCTGCGTGCTGGTCGTGATGATGATGACCGGCATGAGCGACGGCAGCATTGGTCACGAACTGAAGGGCGATCACGAGGATCGCCGCCCAGATCAGTCCTGCAACTCGATGCCTGTTCGCCATTGGTACGATCATATCACAACCATAGAGAAAGCCACGATTTAGCGCATTGAGGTAAATCAAATTGAAATAAATTCGCCGCGTCAGGTCCGCCTCGCAGCGGTTGGCGACCTCCCGATGGGCTTATCGATCCGCGCGGCTGGCGACAGACATCAGTTCCTCTATCTTCCGACGCTGCTCGGACTTGTTCCCCGAGGCAATCGCGTGCTCGACGCAATGGCCTATATGGTCCCTAAGTATCTCCTCTTCAAGACGCCGCAATGCGGCACGAACCGCGGCGATCTGCGTTACGATGTCAATGCAGTAGCGATCCTCGTCGACCATGCGCGAGAGGCCGCGGACCTGGCCCTCAATCCGGCTCAGACGCTTCGTGCTCGATGTCTTGATGTCTTTCCGCATGTTCGTTATATACCCCTACCCGGTATTGGTTACAAGGCCCATAGAAAGGAAGCGCCATGGCAGCCGTCGCAAGTAAGGTCGCGCAATCGCCCAACGGGGGGTGCTGCTCGAGCCACCCCTCGGTCCACGCGGGGCCCGCCGTGGAGCATAGCCAGCCCGCACATGCGCACGGCGGCCACGCGGGGATCGCCCAATCCTCAGACAACGCCATAGATGGCGTGCGTGATCTGGTCTGCGGCATGACGGTGGACCCTCACAGCACGCCATACCGGCACCAGCACCTGGGCCATACCTATTACTTTTGTTCTGGGGGATGTCTTTCGAAATTCGAGGACAATCCGGCTAATTATGTTGGCGCTACGTCGCCAATCGCAGAGAGCGCACCTGAAGGTACTGTCTACACCTGTCCGATGCACCCGGATATTCGTCAGGTCGGTCCGGGCTCCTGCCCGATCTGTGGCATGGCGCTGGAGCCGTTGCTCGCGACTGCGGACATTGGCCCGAATGAAGAACTGCTCGACATGACACGCCGGTTCTGGACCGGGCTCGTTCTGGCGCTTCCGGTAGTTGCGCTCGAAATGGGCGGGCATCTGACTGGTCTTCTGCACTACATGAGCCAGTCCCAGTCGAATTGGATTCAAATGTTTCTCGCCACCCCCGTGGTGCTTTGGGGTGGATGGCCGTTCTTCGTGCGCGGCTGGCAATCGCTGGTGAGCCGCAACCTGAATATGTTCACCCTGATCGCCATGGGAACGGGCGTCGCCTGGGTCTACAGCATGGTTGCGACACTGGCCCCGCATGTCTTCCCTTCAGCGTTCCGGATGGGCGACGGCGCTGTGGCTGTATACTTTGAAGCAGCAGCGGTCATAACCGTGCTCGTTCTACTAGGCCAGGTACTGGAGTTGCGCGCGAGAGAGACCACCAGCGGCGCCATTCGCGCACTGCTCGACCTCGCCCCCAAAACAGCGCGCATCATCAAGGATGGAGGCGCAGAAGAAGAGATCCAGCTCGATCAGGTGCAGGTCGGCGATCGACTGCGCGTGCGACCGGGCGAAAAAGTGCCTGTCGACGGCACGGTTCTCGAAGGCCGTAGCGCTGTTGATGAATCGATGGTAACGGGCGAGTCGATGCCGGTGACCAAAGGAGCCGGAACGAATGTGATCGGCGGCACGATGAATCGGTCAGGCGCACTTGTCATCAAGGCGCGCAAGGTCGGGCGGGACACGATGCTGTCTCAGATCGTGCAACTCGTTGCTGAAGCGCAGCGCAGTCGAGCCCCTATTCAACGGATGGCTGACCAGGTGTCCGGCTGGTTCGTCCCGGCGGTAATCGTCGTCGCCTTGCTCGCATTTGGCGCATGGGCGATCTGGGGCCCGGAGCCGCGCTTCACCTACGGCCTTGTGTCGGCGGTCGCGGTGTTGATCATCGCCTGCCCGTGTGCACTCGGCCTAGCGACGCCGATGTCGATTATGGTCGGCGTCGGACGTGGTGCCCAAACCGGCGTGCTGATAAAAAATGCTGAAGCACTTGAGCATATGGAAAGGGTTAATACGATTGTGGTCGATAAGACCGGTACCCTGACTGAAGGCAAGCCCGCAGTCACCGCGATCGTCGCAGCATCGGAATACAACGAGACGGACATTCTCCGCCTAGCGGCGAGCGTCGAGCGCGCCAGTGAACATCCCCTTGCGGTTGCCATCGTTCGCGCGGCCGAAGAACGCGGAGTGAATACGTCGAACGTAACCGAATTCGATTCGCCGACCGGAAAGGGAGCCCTCGGCGTTGTGGAGGGCAAGCGCATTTACCTAGGTAACGCAAAATTTCTTGCTGAATTGGGGGTCGAGGTTACTGCGCTTGCGGATCAGGCGGAGGATCTGCGCAAAGAAGGCGCCACTGCAATCTTCATGGCGGCTGACGGCCGCGTCGCCGGTGTAATCGCCATCGCTGACCCGGTGAAGGCGACGACTCCGGAAGCATTGCGTGCGCTGAAGTCGGAGGGAATCCAGGTTGTGATGCTGACCGGGGACAATTGGACAACTGCCCGGGCAGTCGCCCGCCGCCTCGGCATAGACGAGGTCGAGGCCGAGGTGCTGCCGAACCAGAAGAGCGACGTTGTGCAGCGCTACAAGACTGCGGGCCGGGTCGTGGCCATGGCCGGCGATGGCGTCAACGATGCGCCAGCTCTGGCGGCGTCCGATGTGGGAATTGCCATGGGAACGGGCACCGACGTTGCTATGGAAAAGTGCCGGCGTCACGCTCCTTAAAGGTGACCTGACTGGCATTGTCCGGGCGCGGCGCCTGTCGCAAGCAGTGATGCGCAACATCCGACAAAACCTGTTCTTTGCATTCGTCTATAATGCACTCGGCGTGCCAGTAGCAGCCGGCGTGCTCTATCCCTTGTCCGGCATCCTGCTATCGCCCATTATCGCTGCGGCGGCGATGGCATTGTCTTCAGTTAGCGTCGTGGCGAATTCGCTTAGGTTGCGCCAGACGCGACTGTAGGAAACACCCAAGCATGACGCGCGTATGGGGGGCACGGGGGGAGCCCTGGTCGGGAGCCCGCGAGCCGCGTGCAGGCTGCAGATCAATTCCGCCTGCTCGCCGCCCATATGCACGAGCTGTCTTCGGCCGTTGCGGTTGCGCGCAACGCGCCTGTATATCGCATTTAAGCGCTCGAAGCCGAGGGACACACCGTGATCGCCGTCACGCAGTATGCTCACGCCCAAGTGTGGTCACCTTGGGCGATAGCGCTTCCAACCCGACGCATCGTTGCGAGAGACATCGGCGGCCAAACCAGGCCCATAGATCGCTTCGAACCAGAATTCGTAGGTTTGATCTCGCAATTGTCGTGCCCGGGCTATGGCGTTACCTACCGTGTCAATTACTTCGACTTCCTTGACCTTGTGCGGATTCGTATCCGGTACCGAATGTCGCTCGCGTGCGAGCGAGCGAGCGAGCGGCGCCAGTGCGCGTAGCCATGGATTGAAATCGGTGGCGAATGCGTAGCGGCTAACGCGCATGGGATGCCACCATTCAAGGATTTGTGCCGACAGCGGCGTGGAAGTCGCCTCGATCCATTTTCCGAGAGTGGCGGAGTACAGCGCATCCAATTGCGCCGATCGTTCGGCCACCAGTTCGAAGGCGGCGCGATTTTCGGGAAAGTCTAGATTTTCCACGCCACGTTCTTCAAAGCGCACCGAATAGGCCTCGTGTCGACAGTCCGGATCCCCAGTCGGATTATCGATTTTCATCTCGTATAGTCCGGGTGGAAGGGCTTCGATTCGCTTTAGGCTGTCGAGGATCGCGCGATGCTCCAGACGCGCAACGCTTGCCGATACGAAGATTCCAAGGTGGCCAACGTGGGGATTTATCAGGTAGACGATGCGCTGTCCTGCCCGCTTCAGATCGTCCGTGCTATCAAACACGCAAGAGATCCAGCCGAGCGCCTGATGCGGCGGCGTGATGTTATCTCCTTGGGATGCAAAAATGACGAGTGGATTGCGAATTCGCGTCAGATCGACAAAGCAGCCTGGGCAAATGCGCAACTTTCCTTGCTCGAGCTTGTTGCCAATGAAGAGATTTTCGACGATTGCAAGCATCTCCTTGCGACTAAGGAAATAGAACCCGTTCCACCACCGTTCGAATTCTAGAAACCGGTCTCGCTCCTTGTCGACGTTCGAAAATAGGTTTGCATATTTCTGCCAGACCCCTTCCGGCTTCAAGTTCTCGAAATTTTGAACGAGCCAGGCCCCATCAAACCGGCCATTGCCGAGATCGGCGGTCAGATGGGTGAGCCATTCACCACCTAGCAGTCCACCGGAGACACGGGCTGGATTAACGCCCTCCTCTCCAGCCCAATAGGATAGTGGCGATCCATTCAATACGGCCGGTCCTGCAAGACCTTGGCAATCAGCCGCGAGGATTGCGATCGCCCAGCCTGCCTGGCAGTTACCGTAAAGTATCGGCGGTTTGCCTTCATGACGCCCGGAAACCTGCTCCGTAAATCTCCTCAGGGTGTGGAGCACGTCCCCAAGCGTCTGGTCCGGAGCTGGTTCGGGATAGAAGACAACGAAGTATACGGGATAGCCTTCATGCAGCGCTATTCCGACTTCGGATTCGCGTTTGAACCCGCCGATACCCGGACCGTGTCCGGCACGGGGATCGACGATGATGACCGGCGGCTTTGTGAGATCGAGGCAGTCTTCCAGGCATTTGTCGCCATAACGCGTAATTCGCAATAGGGCGTAGTTGGTCGGCCGGATGAACCTGCGCGCGTCGGCGATCAGTTCGTAGTCGAAGTCGAGGAGCGGCGGCTTCCCGGCCCGCTCATGAGCCAACATATTGTCTGCCCGCTGCCGCAACGTGTCCCAGAACAGAATGGTTCGCTCAAGGAAGTCACGCTGATAGGCTGCGGCATCTTCCAGCGAAGACCATGCTTGCCGGATCAATGCGGGCTCCGTTCCCGACCACGCAACCGCACCTGCTGCCGGGGCCCGGGGCTCTTGCCTTGACAGGGTCTGCTGACTTGCGGATGTAGCTTGCGTCATTACGGCTCCTTCAAGATCTGCCCGGGCCGGGAAGGTCCAGGCGGCATTTGCTGCTAATTCCCGTAGCGCAAGAAGATCAGTAATTATTTTTGCTTCGGCCCCGGGCATTCGCACTCAACTCATTCCGCTAGCTCGCCGCTAGCTCCGGAGCCCGCACCTTCCTTACCGCCTCTCCATTTCGACCGGACGATGGGGTTTGCCCCGACCACCTGGAAGCAGATCAATCCCCTTGACCGATCCGAAGATGACGGGGATGACGATGAGCCCAGAAGGGTAGAAGAGTTCATGTCGCCCATCATCGGCACGGCGATGCGTTGCGCGATCTGGCTCCGATCCCGTGCTTACATGATTGGCAGCACACCGGTCAGGATAAGACCGTCATCATCTTTGGACGAAAATGGTCAACTTTTGACTATCATTCCAGCGCGGCCTCTTCGTTGATCTGGCTCAACTTCCACCGAGTTGCCAACGATTCTCATTTCAAACGGAGCCCAGTCGTTCTAGTTGCCATTCTGGTCGGCGTTTCTAGAGCTTATACATTGCCAATTCTCTCGAGGTATCTCTCATAGGGTGCATTCATGGATCAGACCGAAGTTATGCTGGCCCTAATTGGAATCGCAGTAGGCCTCGTCTTGCTGGGTTTCCTAATTGCTCTTGTCCCGCTGCGTACATTCGTACAGCGTCGCTGGAGGTTCTTCTTCGGTCCTTATCCGCTGCTGATGATTTACATGTGGGTAGACAAGGTCGGATTGATTGAAGACCGGAAGCAAGCAGTTAGTTTTCTCGACAGCCTGCGTGAGGCGGGTACCACCGGAGAGCTGGAATTTTACGGTCAGGCGATCATGAAGGACGGCAAGGAACCTGAGCTAAGGCCAATACCTTCTGAACATCTTAGAAGTCACTCCATAAGTGTTCCCGCAGTCAACACGTACACACAAGCTGGGAACGAGCAGATCTGTACCTACGATGAAAAGCGCAATTCGAGGCGTCCGTCAGACCAACCGGGGTGTTATTGCAATTTGCACGTGAGCAGGAAAGTCTTGCGGATCGTAAAGAGAATCTGGACCTCCGCGTAGCGAAGCCCGACGAACGATTAATAGTTGAACGTAACATCTACATGCGAACCGAACGATGAGCGAGACCAACTCATGGCCGGTCGCTCTAAGTTTCTATCGGCGATAGCATTACGGCCCACACCCGTTGTCAAGAGGCGGACCTGATCGTAGCCGAGCTGGCCAAAGCCATTCGGCAGAGAGCGATTCCGAAATCCGGTTCCAAGAGCTCCAGGGAGCAAACGCTCTGTGGTGCGAGCTGATCTAGCGCAAGGCGTTGTGGCTCGGGTGGTCAAAACTACTATGCGGCGCGCAGCGACCGTTGCTGTGGGTCCAACTTTTGGAGATGAGTGATGCAAAAAAATCTATTGGGGATTCTCGTTTCGTCGTTGGTGGCTGTTTCAGTGCCGCAATTCGCTGTGGCTGCGGGACATGACCATGCGCGCAAAGCGGACCGCGCGCCGGCCGTCAAGAAGGAGCAGCCTCGCCGCCCAAATGGTAAGCATGCGGCGTAGGCCGCCGGCTGGCTGGTTTGTCCGGCTAACAACTAAAC
>DAIMKE010000097.1:0-11206 GCA_036721875.1 Bradyrhizobium sp.
CCGCCCATCCGCAATCAGCGCCAGCGTGCGGTCCGCCAGCGCCTGCTGTTCTTCTGCGGTCCAGCCGCCGGCGTTGCGGACAAGATAGGCCCGCGCGGCCTCGCGGCGTCGTTCCTCGGCGATCTCGGGCAGCGACTGCAGCAGCCGATGCACCAGCGTGCCGCGCTGCAGGGCGCGGGCGCGCTGCATCAGCGACTCGGCCGTCCGCACCTGATGGCTGTCGCTGTCGGCGGGATCGGATGGCCGCAGCAGGCTTTCGGCCGATCGCTCCGGCTGCGCGGGTGTCAGCAGCCATGACGGTAGGGCGACCGGCGAAGTTGGTTCTGCTGTCGCTGCCGCGCCAGCGGCGGGTGCCGCTTCTTCCGCCCGGGTGTAGCGCTTCACCACGCCGGCGGGGGTCTGCATTTCCTGAACCTCCAGTTCGGAATTCTCGAGGCCCCTGGTGATCAGGTCGTACCAGCAGTCCTCCCGGACATTCTTCATGTTTCCCGGCAGGCAGCCGCCGACGATCAGCCGGTCCGCCGCGCGCGTCATCGCCACATAAAGCAGCCGTCGATATTCATCCTCGGTGTCATCAAGCATCGCCGTGCGCGCCGTGGCGACCGCGGGAGGATCCTCGGCCTTCCGGCCGGCCCAGACCACGACACCGGGCGCGTGCGGAGCGGCGTTACCCTGCGGCAGGTTGATCAGCCGCAGCCGCTGCGTATCGGACGGCGATGTCGTGGTGTCCACCATGAACACGACGGAAGCTTCCAGGCCCTTGGCGCCATGCACGGTCATGACGCGGACTTCGTCGCGCGAGATTTCCATATCGCGCTTCACTTCGGTGTCGGCGGCGCGCAGCCACGCCATGAATCCCTGCAGCGAGGCCGGCGCCTTGCGCTCATAATTGAGCGCGAGTTCCAGAAATTCGTCGAGCGCGTCGTTGGCTTCATGTCCCAGCCGCCGCAGCATCCGTGCGCGGCCGCCGTCGCCGCCGAGCAGCCAGGCATAGAACGTGAACGGTGTGTCGCTGACGAAGCGGCGCTCACATTGCTCGAGCCGCCACAGCGCATCGCGCAGCCGGCCATCGGTCGCTGCGCGCTCGGCCAGCGCCGATCGCAACGATCCCCTGCGCTCCCAGGCGAGTTTGAACAGATCGTCGTCGTTCAGGCCGAACAGCGGGCTCTTCAGAGCCACCGCCAGGGCGAGGTCGTCCTGCGGCAGCAGCAGCGCGTCCGCAAGGTTCATCAGGTCGATGATCGCGATATGTTCGGTCAGCTTAAGGCGGTCGGCGCCGGCCACAGGAATGCCGGCGTGCTTCAACGCCTGGATTACGGCATCGAACGCATTGCCGCGCCGCCGCACCAGCACCAGCATGTCGCCATAGCGCAGCCGCCGGCGGCCGGCCTTGCTGCCGGTCATGGTGCCGCTGTCGACCAGCGACTTGATCTCGGCCTGAATGCGCCGTGCCAGCTTCACCTCCGGGCTGGTCGTTGCAATGCCGTCGAACGGTGCGCGCCAGCCTTCGATGTCCTGCCTGTCGTCGCTCTCGGCGAGGTCCCAGAGATCGATCACGCCGGGGCCTGCATCCTCGAGCGCATGGTGGATCGGATATCCGGTCTCGACCGCATGGATGCTGCGATAAATATCCTGCTCGCGGAACACGTGGTCGACGGCATGCAGGATCGCCGGTCCGGAGCGGAACGAATAGGTAAAGGATACCGGATCGAATTTCAGTCCGGCATCTTCGAACTTCTTCCTCAGTGCCCGGCGGCGCAGGTCGAATTCGCGCGGCGCCGCGCCCTGGAACGAGAAGATCGACTGCTTCTCGTCGCCGACCGCGAACACCGTGCGCACCACGCCGTCGCGGGCGCCGGCTCCGGAAGTGAATTCGGAAATGATATGGGCGACAATGTCCCATTGCCGGGGGCTGGTGTCCTGCGCCTCGTCGATCAGCACATGGTCGACGCCGCGGTCGAGCTTGTAATGCACCCAGCCGGCGGAGACCTTGTCGAGCATCGCCAGCGTCCTGTCGATCAGATCGTCGTAGTCGAGCAGGCCGCGTTCCTGCTTCTCGCGCCGGTAGTTCGCCGCGGCGGCCGTCGCGATATGCAGCAGCGCCTCGGTGCGGTCGCGGGCGATCACTGCCCGGCGCTTGCCGATCAGGGCCGTGAGGCGATCGGCTTCCGAATTGAACAGCCGGCCGATCACGGGGTTGTTGTCGCAGAACTTCTTCGTCACCACCGATTTGCGTGGCGTGCGGTCGGCCTCGGTGAGAAAGACGCCGAGATAGGCATCGACCTGCGCCGCCCCGGTGAAGATCAGCGCCTCACGCAGCCGCGCGGCCTGATCCTGATCGGACTTGTTGCCGGTATCAAGAACCACTGCGACCTCGTGCCAGCGGGACCGCGGCAGGTTCGGTCCTTCACATATCGCACCTTCAACGTCCTCGATGCGATCGGTGGGATCGACGCCCAGCGCTGCGGAAACCTGCTCTGCGGCGGTATGCGCGCTGCCGGCGGCGTCCGTCCACGCCATAAAGTGATCGCGGCTGAGGCAGGCCTCGCGGATCACGTCCTTGAAGGTGACGTCGGCGGCGCTCGCCATCGCCGTCAGCAGCGCGCGGCCGGTGGCGCTTTGCGGGTTGCGCGATGCCTCGAGGAATACGCCGAGATTGGCGCGCTCCATCATCTCGTTCTGGTCGCGGTCGTCGAGCACGGCGAAGCGCGCCGGCACGTTGGCCTCGAACGGAAACTGTTGCAGCAGCCGCGTGCACAGCGCGTGGATGGTCTGCACCTTCAGGCCGCCGGGCGTCTCCAGCGCGCAGGCAAACAGTTTGCGCGCCGACTTGCGCAGCTTCGGTGAAGGGTTTGCAATGCCGGCTTCGCGGATCGCCGCGTCGAGCGCAGCATCATCCAGCGTCACCCATTGCCCGAGCGTCGAAAACACCCGCTCCGCCATGTTGGCTGCCGCCGCCTTGGTGAAGGTGATGCAGAGAATTTTTTCCGGAGGGACGTCGCTGAGCAAGAGCCGGATCACGCGCTGCACCAGCACGTGGGTCTTGCCGGACCCTGCATTCGCCGAAACGAAAGCAGAAGCCGCAGGGTCCGACGCGCGCGCCTGCGTGGCGCGAACGGCGTCAGGGATGGTGCGGGGAGCCTTCACCATTCCTCGATCCCCAGTCCGCCGGCAGCCGACCATTCCTTGATGCGGGCGAGGTCGTCATAGGAACCGTAACGGTTCGACCACATCGACAGGTTCAGGGAGGTGTAAGCCTCGTTTTCGTTCTCGAATTTGCGAATGAGAATTTCGAGCTGCTCGCGCGCGTAATCGGCGGCCTCGTCGGG
The DNA here is from genome assembly GCA_036721875.1 of Bradyrhizobium sp. GTDB lineage: Bacteria > Pseudomonadota > Alphaproteobacteria > Rhizobiales > Xanthobacteraceae > Bradyrhizobium. Next base: position 3,330 of record DAIMKE010000097.1, read on the forward strand.
CCGCTGCGGCGTATCGTTGTTCCTGATCTTCAATTCCAGCGACCGCTGCTCGCCCGGCGGATTGTTGCCGCTGAGCCTGACATAGACGAGTTCGCCGACGGAGGAGCCTGCGTCGATTCCCTCGAAGCCGCCTTCGCGCAGGATCGCGGCTTCCAGCGTCAGCTGCGGGGACAGCCCCATCCGCACCTGCTTGCCGGTCGACGGCTGCCCGGTCTTGTAGTCGAGGATCGCAAAGCTGCCGTCATGGCGCTGCTCGATGCGGTCGGCGCGCGCGGAGAGAATGAAGGTCCGCGCGTTGTCGAGGGGAATGCCGATCTCGCCCCGGATCTCGGCGGCAATCCTCTCGATGTCGTCGCGCCGCGCCAGCTCCCAATCGGCAAACCAGCCGGCGATGCGCTGAAACCGCGGCCACCAAAGCGCGCGCGCCTCGGGCCGTTCCATCAGCGGCGCAAAATGTTTCTCGCCGATTCCACGCAGCACCAGCGCCGGCTGGTCGGGAAGGGCGGCGGCAAAGGTCTGGGTGAATTCGCCGAGCGCCTCATGGATCGCCGGAGCCGCGAGTCGGCGGCTGACAACGGCATATCGACGGGATCGAGCGGATCCAGCCGCAGGATGTATTTGGCGTAGATCGTGTAGGGATCGCGCAGCCAGTCCTCGATCGCGGTGACGGAAAGCTTCAGCGGTCGCGCCGCGAGCGGCGGCTTTGGCGCGGGCTGCCTGATCGGGTCGACGATATCGGGCTGGTCGAGTTCGGCGGCGAAGCGGACATAGTCTTTGCCGGCTCGCTTCGCCTCGTCCCAGCGTTCCTCGCCGGCGACGGCCTCCAACCGGTGGAGAAAGCGGGAGGCCACAGCGGGCGCGCCGCCGACCTTCGTCGAATGGGTCAGGATGACATCTTCAGTTCCGAGCAATTGCGCGAAGTCATGCGCGGACAGGCCGATGCGCCGTTCCGGCAGATCGAGGCCGAGTTCATGGCGCATCGGCCGGCTCAGCCAGGGATCGACGCGCGGCGCCGGCGGCCACACGCCTTCGACCAGGCCGCCGAGGATGACGCGATCGGATTCCGTCAACCGCGCTTCGAGCTGGCCGTAGATGTGCAGATGCGCGCTCGCCGATTCCGGCCGCCGCACCATGCGATCGGCAAAGGCGGTCTGGAACACTTCGGGGTAGTCGCCGAGCTGGGTCATCAGGCCGCTCGGCTTCTGCTCGGCCAGCAGGTCGTCGAACGCCATGGCGAGCGCGGAGCCCTGGCTGCCCTCGAAGACGGTGGCAACGCCGTTGTGATCGGCCGAAAGTGCCATCAGAACCTCGCGATGACGGTGCGCCAGTTCGGCAAAATCATGCGGCTTCGAGGATGCGACGCTTTCCAGCGGTGCCAACGCCTTTTGCAATGCGGCGATCAGCGCTTGCGCCTGATCGAGTTCGTGGTCCTTCAATTTCGCGCGCTGCTCGGCGACGTGAAGCGAGGAAGTCTCCCTGGCCCGGAGTTTCCTGAGCTCGGCGCGGAAGCGATCGAAGTCGCGCGCAAGTCCGCCGCTTCCTGCCTGTGGTCGGGTGCCGCGCAAGACAGCGAGTTCGAGCACTTCGATAGTGCGCCTGTGTGCGCCATGCGCGAGGCCCAGCCGAAACAGCGGATGTTTCAACAGCGCCAGCAGCGTCGGTGGCTCCAGGCCCCGGGCCGCGGCTTCGGCGGTGAGCCGGGCAAAAATGCCGGCCGGGGTGTCCAGCAACGCGTCGCCGCCGGAATCGTCGAATTCGAGGTTCCATCGGGTCAGCGCCGCCATCACCCGCCGCGCCAGCGCGCGATCCGGCGTCACCAGCGCCGCTGACTTGTTCATGTGCCGCGACTCGCGCATCGCCACCGCGATCGCCAGCGCCTCCATCTCCGAGTTGGGCGCTTCCACGATAGCGAGGTTGGTCATGCCGGCGGCGATCTTCGCCGAGACATCCGGCCGTGCCAGCCGGTCGTGCCATTGCTCGGTCGCGCTGGAAGGGCGCATCGTCTCCGACACCAGCACGTCGCGTCCCTGGGGCGCCGGCGTGCCCAGAAGCTCCACGTCGCTCCGCTTGATGCCGAATCGATCGAGCAACCCCTGCATCGCGAATTGCGGATGGTTCGAGGAAGGCTGCGAGACGAACTTCCCCTGCGCTTTCCTGACGCCGCCGATGGTCTGCCAGGCCTCGTCGTCGAGATCGGTGTCGAGCCCCGGCAGCACCACCGCGCCGAGCTTGAGGCCGGCGACAGCGGTGAGGAATTTCGCGGTCGCCGGCATCGAGCCGGTCGAACCCGCCGCGATTACCGGCCCGTCATGATGCGTGGTCAGGCGCGCCGCTTCAGCCTCGATCAGTCGGTCGCGGCGCTCCGCGGGCTCGATCCGGCCGATCTCCTTGAGATGCTCGGGCCAGATCTTGCGTGCGATGCGCAGGAATTCCAGCGAGTGCTGCCAGTATTTGTCGAACTGGTCCGGCACCAGTTTGTCGAGCGCTTCCCATGCGACGCCGCGCGTCACCATGTCGTCCATCAGCCGCGCCAGGTCGCCGGCCAGCGCCAGCGTCGATGCCGGGCCGCCGACGACGAGCGGCGCGGAAACCGGCGTCTTCGCCCACGCCGCCACCAGATGCGCCAGCGTCAGGCGGCGTTCGAGTTCGCCCAGTCTGGGCGGAAGGTCCAGCGGCGCGACGCCGCCGAACTGTTCGGCGCCTTCGGAGAACGCCAGCTCGTCCTCGTCGATATCGCCGAGGGCTACGATACGCGGCAGGATCGCGGCATCGGTCTTCAACTCATCGAGAAAGATTTCCCGCGCCCGTCGCCCGGCGCGCCGGGTCGGCAGATAGAGCGTGGCGCGTGCGAGGTTGAGCGGGTTCGCGCGCGCCTCGAATCCGTCAACCAGCCGGCCGTCGATCAGCGCAGCGATGACGGTGCGCAGGAACGGCACGGATACGGGAACGCTGAAAACGCGCATGAGTTTCCTGATTCGAGGTCAGGGGCAATATAGGGAGGCAGCAAGGGAAGGTCATGGGGGAGGGCGAGTAACCCCCGTTACTCACCGGCACATCGCGTAGGATGGGTAGAGCGTAAGCGAAACCCATCATTGTCACGGTACGAATGTTTGATGGGTTTCGCTTCGCTCTACCCATCCTACGAAACGCGACTCAGGCCACGCTTTCCAGAAACGCCTCTTCCGCGGCCTGGACCGCGTCGGGGGTTCCGACATGCATCCAGACGCCGTCGAGCCGCAGGCCGAACAGCCGCTCCTGCTCGTTGGCGCGGTCGAACATCTTCGTCAGCGAGAACTCGCCGGCCGGTGCGCTAACAAACAGCGACGGCGACATGATCGCGGCACCGGCATAGACGAACGGCACCACCTGATGCTCCCGGCGCTTGCGCAGCGCGCCGTCAGCCAGCATCGCGTAGTCGCCGCGGCCTGAATAGCCGATGCTGCTGGTGGTCGGCGCCATCAGCAGCAGGATGTCCATCCGTTCGGGGTCGAAGGTTTCGGCCAGCCGCGTCAGGTTGGGCCGCACGCCGTCGATCCACATCGTGTCGGCGTTGACGTGAAAGAACGGATCCTTGCCAAGCAGGGGCTGCGCCTTCACGACGGCGCCGCCGGTGCCCAGCACCACGTCGCGCTCGTCGGAGATGATGATGCGGGGCCGCGCCCGGCCGGTGGTGTGCTGGATGATCTGGTCCGGAAGATAATGCACGTTGACCACGGCCTCGGTGACGCCGGCGCCGGCAAGTTTATCCAGCACATGATCGAGCAGCGGCTGCCCTGCGACGCGCACCAGCGGCTTCGGCATGTGGTCGGTCAACGGGCGCATGCGCAGGCCGAGACCTGCAGCGAGGACCATGGCTTTGGTGGGCGTAACGGACATCTGTGGTGCTTCTCGAACCATCCAAATCGTGCCGCGCATCATATCACGGCGATCCGCGTGAACCAGCAACCGTAGGGTTTTATAGCATTTTCGAGCGGAGTGGGTGGCGGTTCGCCCGCGGAAAACGCGTTAAAATCCAAGGTCCCGCTCTGATTCGACCAGGACCGATAACGCTGTATTAGCCGGGCATGACGGCCATACGACGCCGCCCGCGCGATCCATTTCAGGCCTGGGCTTCCTCGGCCCCGCGCCTCGTGGTTTTCTTCTTCTTGTCGCCCTGCTTCAGGAAATTGACGCCGATCTGGTCGCCGTTGACCCAGGCGAGCTCGCAGCGGCGATAGGCCAGTCCGGTCGATGATAACAGCAGGAAGAATTCCTTCAGATGCAGGCCCTCGACCGAACCCTCGACCGTCAGCTTGGCGCCGGTCTCGGAGACGTCTTCCATGACGCAGTCGCGCCGCCAGGTGCCGTCGATGCCCATCATGTGCGCAGCAAAGCCGCGCTCAAATACGACCCGATCTCCCTTGCGCCGTTCCACCGCCGCCATGACCGCATTCCCGTTTTAAAGATGGCCGGAGCCACGCCTGCGGCATGGCTGGTTCCACATTAAAGGCGGTTCGGCTAACAGGAAGTAAATCAGTCCCCGGGCGGCGGCACATTCGTCGCATACCATTCGCGAAATTCTGCCAGCGCCGGATGCGCCATCGAACGGCCCAGATAGGTCCAGATCCGCGGCTGGTGGCGAAGATATTGCGGCTTGCCGTCGCGACGGTTGAGCCGGGCAAAGGTGCCGAGCAGACGGGTGTTTCGCTGCGCCGACATGATCGCGTAGAGCTCGGCGAAGCCGGCCGGATCGAAATCGGCATCGGCCGCGCGGCGCGTACGGATGTAGCGGGTCAGCAGCGTCAGCTCGAGCTGTTCGGGAATGTCGATCCGCGCATCCTGCAGCAGCGACACCAGATCGTAGGCGGCCGGCCCCAGCACCGCGTCCTGGAAATCGATCAGGCCGATACGTTTGATTCCGGCGCGGTCGCTGAGCCAGATGATGTTGGGCGAATGAAAGTCCCGCAGCACCCAGGTCTGCGGCGCGGCTGCAGGCTTCTCCAGCAGCGCGCGCCACATCGCGACGAATTCGGCGCGTCGTCGCCGGCTCAGTTCGGCGCCGCGATCCGGCAGGTACCATTCGAGCATCAGGCCGATCTCGACCAGCCATGCATCGATATCGAAGCGTGGAATGTCGTAGGTGAGCTGCGGTGTCAGCGGCAGCGTTTCGGGCAGGGCCTGGTGATGCAGCTCCGCCAGCATGTCGGTCGCGGCCTCGTAGCGATCGGCGATCGGCTGCGGCGGATCGCCTTCGATGACGCCGGCGCCGCCGAAATCCTCGGTGATCAGGAAGCCGAAATCGAGATCGCCATGCTGAATTGCCGGCGCGGAGAAGCCGCGCGCGCGCAGGCCGTTGTCGATGGCGACGAACGGCTTGACGTCCTCGGCGAGGTGCACGGCGGCGCTGTAGGATTTTCCGTCATAGACCGGCGGCCCATCCGGTCGCCGCGGCGAATTCATCAGGATCGACGTCCCGTTGTTGCCGCTCAGCCGCGCATAGGAGCGGGTCGAGGCGTCGCCTGGCATGCGCTCGCGCGACGCTTTCAGGAAGCCGGCTTCTTCGAGAAAATTCCGCAGATTGCGCAGCCGCTCCACTTGCGCCGCGGCCTTGCCGTGGCCGGTGATTGCGGCGGCGCGCGCGCTGGAGCCGAGCGCGGGGCGATGGCTGAAGGCGATGTCGATGCGGTCTTCGGGCAGCGCATCGGGCGCGCGCTCCGGCCACTCGATCAGCGCCAGCGTGCCCTCGGGCAGCGGCGCCAATCCGATTTCCTCCAGCTCGCTCGAATCGTTGATGCGGTAGAGATCGGCATGGAGCAGCGGAAACGGCACGTCGTAGCTTTGCGCCAGCGTAAACGTCGGGCTCGGCACTTCGAGCGCGGGATCGTTGGCGAGATAGCGGATCATCGCCCGCGCCGCCGCGGTCTTGCCGGCGCCGAGATCGCCCGAGAGCGTGATCACGTCGCCCGGCCCGACCAGAAGCGCGAGGTCCGCCATCAAGTACGCCGTCGCGGTCTCGTTCGCCAGCGCCACGGAGAATGTCACGGGCGCGGTCATTCGGCGGCGTTGCGATGGGCGTTCTGGTCGACCGGAAAGTCGCAGACGACCGTGGTGCCTTTGCCGACCACCGAGTCGACGCGCACCTTGCCGCCATGCAGTTCGACAAAGGAGCGCACCAGCGACAGGCCGAGGCCGGCGCCGCGATGCCGCGAGCCGTGGGAATGGCTCTCGAACCAGTCGAACACCTTGTCCTTGACGTCGGACGGAATGCCGGGGCCGGTATCGCTGACGGTAAAGATCACGCGATGATCGGTCCGCTGTGCGCTGATCGTGACCGTCGCATCATGCGGTGAGAACCCGACCGCGTTGGCGAGCAGATTGTAGAGCACCTGCACCACGCGCCGCTCGTCGCCGGTGAAGTCGCCGATATTGGGATCGATATCGACCTTGAGCTCGATGCGGTCGGTCGCCAGCCGGTCCTGGATGCCCTCGGCGGCGGCCTCGATGGCCTTCTCGATATTGACCGGGCCGAGTTCGAGCTTCATCGCGCCGGCATCGATGGTGGCGAGATCGAGGATGTTGTTGGTGAGCGCCAGCAGCGCGTTGGTCGACTTGGTGACGTAGTCGAGATATTCCGCCTGCTTCTTTGTCAGCGGGCCGGTCGAGGGATCGCTGAGGAAGTGGGCGAAGCCGATGATGGTGGTCAGCGGCGCGCGCAATTCGTAGGACACGTGGTGGACGAAATCGACCTTCATCTGGTCGGCCGTCTCCAGCGCCTCGTTGCGTTCGCGCAGCGCACGCTCGACGTTCTCGGTGTCGGTGATGTCCTGGAACGTCAGCATGGTCGCGCCGTCGGGCAGCGGCATGGTCATGCAGTCCAGCACGCTGCCGTCCTTGCGTTCCAGCTTCAGCGATACCTGCGTGCGGTTGTCGATCGCGGTGATCGCCTCGCGCAGTGCCCGCCAGGTCAGGGCGTCGTCGAACAGCGGCAGGCACCAGGCTTCCACGGTTTCGATGTGCGGCTGTTCCTTGAGCGCGTCCGCCGGCAGCTTCCACATCTTCGCAAAAGAAGGGTTGAACAGCTCCACCCGGCCGTTGCTGCCGAACACCGCAACCGCTTCGGCGAGATTGTCGAGCGTCTCGTGCTGGACCCGGGTCAGCCGGTCGAACCGCCGCGCCAGATCGAGGCTTTCGGTGACATTGTCGAACAGATAGGTGACGCCGCCTTCGAGGTTGGGCGTGGTGACGACGCTGACCGCGCGTCCGTCGGGCAGAAACCAGGTGTAGTTCTCCGGTTCGACGGCGCGATAGGCTTCATGCAGCTTGGCCTTCCAGGCGCGGAAGTCGGGCTGTTCGGGCAGCTTGCGCGCGGCGCGCAGCCGGTCGAGCACGCTGGAATCATCAGGATTGGCGTCGAGGAAGGCCTGGTCGAGGCTCCACAGCCGCCGGTAGGATTCGTTGTAGAAGGCCAGCCGCCGCTGGCCGTCGAACACGGCGACGCCCGATGACAGCTGGTCGAGGGTGCGGCGATGGGCTTCGGCCATCCGTTCCATGGCATCGCGCAACGCGGTCGCCTCGCTGGCGTCGATCGCGATCCCGGCGCTGCCGGTGTTGAGCCTCAGCGCCTGCACGTCATAGATGCGCCGCTCGCCGCCGACCACGATCGGCAGCCGCGCGCTGAAGCTGGAATTGCTGCTCAGCACCCGGTTCATCTCGGCGCGCTGATCGTTCTCCAGCAGTTCGAGGTTGCGGCGGATGGCATCGGCCGGACTTCCGCCCTCGGTAGCCCGCACATAGGCCGCATTGGCATATCGCAGGTTGCCCTCGACGCTCTTGGCCCAGATCGGCCAGGGCGCAGCGGCGGCGAAATCGCGCAGCAGTTCGGTCTCTTCCTTCAGCGT
>DAIMKE010000098.1:0-519 GCA_036721875.1 Bradyrhizobium sp.
GGTCTGGACACTGCCGAAGTAGAGCGTGCCATCCGGCCGTATCAAATAAAGCGCCGGTTCAGAGAAGCGCGCGGGCTCTTCGACACCGGTGGACGTCATTCCGCGCCCGGACGAAATGAACAATCCCCAGCGGCGCGCAAGAGCGAGGTCGAGGCCGTACCCGATGCGCAGCCGCGTCAATCCCCAGGTTTCTCTGGTCTGCAATGCCCGTTCTTTCGTGTCGGATGAGATCGCCGCCACGGCGACCCGGCGCCTGTCGAACTCGTCAAGCTTTGATTCCAGTTCCCGCAGCTGGGTCTTGCAAATTGGGCAATGCAAGCCGCGGTAGAACACGACAAGCGTGAACTGCGCCGGCTTCTCGCCTGCAAGGTCAAAGGAGCCGGCGGAGGCAATCTCGACGTGGAGCGGCGGTACAGGCTGCCGTGGAAACAGTGGCACGGGACTTGTCATGTTGGTCATCCTTTTCAAGGTGTTCAAGGCCGCGAGGGCAGAGCCTTGCGGCTTGTGAGCCCGCTTGGG
>DAIMKE010000098.1:529-2310 GCA_036721875.1 Bradyrhizobium sp.
AAGGGCTGCAGCTCGCGGAGCTCGCGCGATTGCGGCGCCAATGAGCTTAGTCCTTTGCATAAAGCGTTCGCGGCGCCACCCATCGGAACATTTTCCGGCCGAACACGCCCGCGAGCCCAACAAACAGCACCGCCGTGCCGAAGTTCCACAACAGGATCATCACGGTCGCATCGATGACGTGGAATAGCGACAGCGCCGTCGCCGTGATCGCGGCGACGGCCAGGCTGCCCATGAAGGCGACGGCGGTGGGGCGGAGCGGCGCGGCGTAGCGCAGCATCACCAGCATCGCGAGCGATAAGGGCAGGCTGGTGAGCACGAGCGTGGCGAAGCAACGCGCGGCTTCGCCAAGGCTTATGCCGTCAGGTCCGATCGCAACCCATTGCGTTAGGCACTGATAGCCGACGTTCGAAAGCCACAGGATCAGCGCGGGGATCGGCAGCAGGAGCCAGAGCCGTGACCGGTCGGGGAGGCTGACCAGGAAGGCCGCGATGGCGGCGAGTACGCCTGTCAGAGCCGCGGCCGCCATGCCGACGACAAAGGCTGGCTCCTGCAGCCGCTGGACCAGGTCGGGGCGAATCCCCTGGTTGACGGCCAGCAGCGTCAGGACGACCGCTGCAAGCAGGAGCCAGCATGCCGCCCGCATGACCGGCGGTCGCAACCGCCGCACCGGCGTGGCATTTGCCGCTAGGGAAGCAATGAGATCGGGTGTCTTGATCACGGTTCGCTCCGATCGAGCAGCTTTCTCCGCAGGCTCTTCAGCGCGCGATGGGCGTTCACCTTGAGGGACGTGACGGACATGCCGCTCAATGCTGCCGCCTCCTTTAATGACAACTCCTTGAGCTTGAGCAACCGGAGCGCATTCTGCTGGGCAGGAGGGAGGTGATCGACCATGCCCTCGAGCGCTCGCTCGTCCGGTCTCTCTTCGAAGTTCGCTGCAGGCTCGCAAAAGGTTTCATGCTCGGCGGTCAAAGGTATTTCTCTGCTGCGGCCCTGACGGCGCAGCCGATCAATGAAACGCCGGTTGGCGATTGCGACCAGCCACGGCGCGAAGGGCCGGGCTGGATCGTAGGTCTGCCGGATCGAATGGACGGTCAAAAGAACGTCCTGAACCGAATCCTCGACATCGCTGGGGTCATGGTGCCGCCGCGCCGCAAGAGAACGCAAATACGGCGTGATTTCCTGCAGCAGCCGGTGATAGGCGGCTCGATCCCCTTCCTGGGCACGGGCCATCAGGATGGACCAGTCGACATCCCTGGCGACCGAGCCTGTTGGGTGCGGGCCGCTGTCGTCCTTTCCGACGAGCCTGAGCGACGGTCCAGGGTTGCGAGAGTCGTGCGTCATGGCCCAGCACTCCGGTGGGCCCGGCGCAGACATGACGCTGACCAACGCCTCGCCGGCATCAGGTTCCTCCGTGCACCCAGGGTCGAGGCAGCCGCTCAAGCAAATGGTCGAGGGAGAGCGCTCCGGGGCCGAGCGCAATAATGGCCAGCGCCAGGCCCGCCCAGGGAAGGTGAAAATTCGCCCACCCCTCTGGCACCACGAGCTGGATCACTCCGGTCATGACCAGGAGAGCCAGCGCCGAAAAGCGGGTCGCAAGACCGATAACAAGCAGAACGGGCAGCACGATCTCTGCGACCGTCGAGGTAGGCGACTGCAGTCGGGAAGGGCAAGTCGTAAGCCTGGCCAAGAATATGCAGCTTGAATTCGTCCTCGAACAGAAACTCGGCAGCCGGTGAAAGCGAGAGAAATCCGTCCCACTTTGTCAATCCGGATTTGAAGAA
>DAIMKE010000098.1:2320-11149 GCA_036721875.1 Bradyrhizobium sp.
CACCTGAGCGGCGCGAGCGAGCCAGTCCGCAAGCTCGCGGACGGCGTTCTCGATCGTTGCGATGGTCGCGTGCGGGATCATGTTGGGTTCTCTTGCGCAAGGCTGTAGCTGACGATGGCGCCCGCGCGCATAAGATCGGAGAGGTTTGCCGAGAGATCGAAGCGGGGATTTGCGATCAACGCTGCCCCCAGTGCGGCGAGCACGGGTCTTCCGCCGCTCAGTGCCCGGATGAATTCCAGGCTGCCCTTGGGGATCAGGCGAACCTCAACGACGGCCGCGGGGCGAACGATCAGCGCATCCTCGCCGCCGGCGGCCAGATCGACCGGAGCCGGGACGCCGTCGGCAACGTTCATCTGCCAGATCGTCAGCGCCGGAAATTGCGAGCGGACCACGCGAAGCGAAGGGTGACGCTCAAGCTGGATCGCGGGCAGCTGGTCGGGGGCGACGGCGTTGAACACACTGGGGTCGATCGGCGAAGCCTCGGGCGCGTGATAAGCCTCCGTCCAGGCGCGCTCGATGCGTGCAACGTCTTCCAGGTAGGGCAGCACGGCAGCCGGCTCGAAGCTCCGGATGAAATCCGGCAATCCTGCGCCATAATCCAGCATGATTGGCGAGCGCGGCGGCTGGACCCTGACATACACTCGTGCCATGGCGCGAAAGAACTCGGCGCCGACTATGCGGTGCACAGCCGGGAATGCGTCTGCCAGCGCCTCGATCAGGCTGACCACGACATTGTTGCGATAGATGGCGAACCGCTTCGGATCCGGTTCACCGTCTGGATCGACAAGACCATGGGGCGTCGGAAGCCCTGGATCCAGCAGAGCCGCCGCGAAATCGCGTTGTCTCTCAGCGAGCTGCCGCACGACGCACGGCCTCCGATTTGGTTGCGAGCATGATCGCCTCGGCGCGCTCGGCCTCTTGCTGGAGCACGGGCCAAGCCGGCACGTCCGCGTCCCATTCGATCAACGTGGGAAGGGGACCCGTAAGCCGGACCGTATGGTCATAGAGATCCCACACGATCTCGTCGACAGGGCGATTATGGGTGTCAATCAGGAGTGGCCGGCCCTTGCCGTCGGCGTCTTTTGTGTGGCCGGCGAGGTGAATTTCCCGAATCTGCGTGAGCGGATACGCGTCGACATAGGCGTACGGATCCCATTGCTGGTTGGTCGAGGCGACGTAGACGTTGTTGACGTCGAGCAGCAGGCCGCAGCCAGTGCGCCGGACCACCTCGGCGATGAAGTCGATTTCAGAGTAGGTGCTTTCGGCAAAGGCGATATACGTCGATGGATTCTCCAGCAGCATCTGCCGTCCAAGGCAGTCCTGCACCTGTTCGACATGTTCGACGACGCGCGCGAGCGTCTCGGCGGTGTACGGCACAGGCAGCAAATCGTTGAAAAACCCGACATCATGGGATGACCAGGCCAGATGCTCTGAGAACAGGCCTGGTTCGTAACGTTCGATGAGTTGCTTGAGGCGTTGAAGGTGGTCCTTATCAAGCGGTCGATCGGCACCGATCGACAATCCGACACCGTGGAGCGAGAGCGGATAGTGTTCCCGAATAGCAGACAAATAGCGGTGCGGCGGGCCGCCCGCCCCCATGTAATTTTCTGCATGAACCTCGAAGAAGCCGATGTCCGGCCAGGTCTCGACGATCGTGCGGCAGTGCTCGGCCTTGAGTCCCACGCCTCCGCGCGGCGGAATGCGGTCCTTTGCGGGAGAAGATGAAAGCAGCACGGTAACCTCCGGACAAAGGGAGATGCGGGCAGGCGGCTGTGCAGCCTTCCCGATTTGACCTGCGATCAAGCCTTCGGCGTCAGGCTCCCTGGGCCCTTTGGCGTCTGCATGGTCGTGCACGTGCCCTTGGCTACGAGCTTGAACGCGTTGCCCTGATAATCCACCGTGCCGGTCGCGGCGCAGGTGGTGCCCGCCCCTGCTGCACAGTCGTTCTGAGCTTTGAGCGCGACGCCGTAGCACTTCTCCATCTTGCCGGCCTTAATTGACGCATCGGCATCCTTCATCATCTTTTCCATTTTTGGATCGGCCGCGGGCGCGGGCGTTGCCGCGAGCGATCCTACGGCTGCGGCAAAGGCTCCGGCGACGAGTGCGGATAGGGTGCGATTGGACATATCCATTCCTCCGAATGCGAGTTGGTGTGCGACCGCGCGCAGTCGCTATTGCGGCGCGCCAAGCTGGCCCGCCTATTCCTAAAATTCGTCAACGGACAAGAAAGGTTACGTCGGCCGGGAAACACATCGTCGAGAATGGATCGCAATCTCGAGGCCGGGATTGGAACCCGTTGGGTATGGGTAAGGTATACAGACGTTCTTCCGGACGACTCGAACGAATTCCTTCGGCGTTACGTGGCGCAGCAAGACAATTTGGAAACTTCCTTGGTGAACGACAGCGCTGCCAGTTTGAGACCTTCGACGGTCGTCAGGTAAGGAAAGATGGTGTCAACGAGATCTGCGACGGTGAGACCCTGGCGGATTGCCAGCGTAGCGGTCTGAATGCTGTCGGCGCCCTCCGGCGCCAGGATATGTGCGCCTATTAGTCGGTCGGTCCTTGCATCCGATACCAACTTGAATAGCCCGCGGGTGTCGCGGGCGGCCAGTGCGCGCGGCACCTGGTCAAGACCGATCGTGGCAACGCGCACATCGTACCCTGCATCACGCGCCGCTTTTTCGGTGAGACCAACGCTTGCCACCTGCGGGTCGGTGAACACGATGGCCGGCATCGCGCGACTGTCGTAGCTCAGGCGATCGCCTCTTAGAGCATTGATTGCAGCAAGCCTGGCGCCATAGGCGGCCATGTAGACGAACTGGTCGCGACCAGTCACGTCACCGGCGGCGTAGACGCCGGCCCGGGTCGTGCGCATGTGCTCATCAACGGCGATTCCTCCCTTTGGGGCGGTAGCGATCCCGCACTCAGGCAACCCGAGCCCTTCGATATTGGGGGTGCGACCGGTCGCAATCAGCACCTGGTCGGCTTCAATTGTCATGTCTCGCCCGTCGCGCGTGGCCTTGAGAGAAATGCCTTCTCCGATGTTCCGGATCTCGCGGTAACCGACGCCGGCGATCACGCTAATTCCCTCAACCTCGAAATAGCGCGAGAGCGCAGCGCCTATCTCGGGCTCTGCTTCCGGGAGCAGGTGGGATCGGCACACCAGTGTCACTTTCACGCCGGCACGCGCGAACATCTGGGCGAGCTCGGCCCCGACATAACCGCCGCCGACCACGAGCAGCGAGCGCGGCAAGCTTTCGAGATCGAGTGCCGTCGTACTGGTCAGGTATGGCACGGCCTCAAGGCCGGAGATTGCGGGGATCGCCGGACGCGCGCCGGTTGCAATGATGATCTTGCTGGCAGGAAGATGCATTCCGTCGACCTCCACCCCATCCTCCACGAGGCGTGCCCGACCCTGGCGAAAGTCGATGTTGGGGTAAGCCGGAAGCAGGTCCACGTATTTGGCCTGACGCAATTCGGCGACGAGCGTGTCCTTCTGGTGAACCGTTGCCCGCCAATCGATCACGGCGGCTTGTGCACTGATCCCGGCAAAGCGGGCGGCCGCGCGTGTATTGTGTAGCTGCTCCGCCGCACGGATCAGTGTCTTCGACGGGACGCAGCCCACATTGACACAGGTGCCGCCGATCGTTCCGCTACCGACAAGAGCAACGCGTGCGCCCTGTTCGGCGGCGGTGATCGCGGCTGAAAATCCGGCCGAACCGGCGCCGACCGCGACGAGATCATAGCCGCCGTCGATGCGCCCCAGGGGGCGGTCATAGCGATGCGTTTCGGGAGCGGCTTTCGAGAACGGTGGGATCGAATGCGGCTTGTCGCGCGATACGCTTTCGCGGTCGGCGCTGGATTCAGCATCGAGATTGGCGAGAATCGGATCAAACAGTGCTCGCGCCATCTGTAACGCTTCGTCCATCCGAAGCTGAATTCCGGGCTCGTCGGCGCAGCGCTCACGCCGCCACTTCGCGAGGTGGTCCACGGAACAGAAGAACGAGGTGTCGCGGCACAGAGACTCCGCCGCACATGCGCCGTGATACCGGACGCTTTGCCACACGACGGCTATCTCTGGGTCGACACGGGCGAGCTCCCGTCCGAGACCGCGCGTCGTGATCCGGATCGGCGCACTGCAATAACTGCAGCTTGAAGCGACGGTGACATCGCGCCTCGTCATCGCGCCAACGCCGAGCGCGTCAATCGCACACATCGCGTTAATGGTGCCACTGCTTAGGGTGACATGATGGCCGGTGTTCCGGTCAGTGAATGGGTACGCGCCGACGATTTTCCCGTTCTCGAGCACAACCAGATCGCGCTCACGAAGCTGTTCAAGCAGCCGGCGGACGGTTGACTCGCTTAGCGCCGCGCGCTCCGCGAGCTCGCACACCATGGGAGCCCGGCGCTGCTCCATGTAGAACTGGATCAGTATCACGCGGATACGGTCGATCAGGCGATCGCTCTCGCTCCAATCATCAAGCGCGTTCTTCGATCCCGCCATGACTTGAAGAACATCCTTGATGGCCAGCAGCGCATCTCTGGCTGCCTGCGACGTAACCAGCGACCAATCGGGAAATGTCACGCCGGGTCGCAGTGAGAACTGCGGCAGTGTGGCAGGACCGGAAAGCGTTTCTTGATCCCGAACCGAAGCAGATTTGCAGCATTCGCTCATGAGTTCGCCCCATCCTCCGAAATCCGCCCAAGGCAGCTCAGCTGCCTTGCTTTAGATGCGCCGGATACCCCGCATTCGAGCTTGCGGCCGCGATCGCTTCCGGAGTTGTCTGCACATCGTCGAAAGTCACGGTTGCGGTTTTGGCTTCGAACGACACCGTGACATTGGCGACGCCGCGAACCGCGGCCATCGATTTCTTCACGATGTAGGGGCAAGAGGCGCAGGCCATATTGTCAACGGCGAACGTGACCGTTCGCTCGCCGGCAACGGCGGCCGTGGCCGACATGACCAAGGCGATCAACGCAATAACGGATGAGCTTCTCTTCATGGGAAAGCTCCTTTCCTTCTATCAGGTGCCGAGCAATAATGGGGCGACATAGTCGAAGCCAAAGGCGGCCAAGACGATGAGCGTCGCCATCCAGAGCGACAAACGGACGATGCGGGTGGATACCGGGCGCGTGCAGGCCGTGCCGTCCGCGCAGGCCTGGCCGGATTTCCAGTAAACCACGTAGAAGCCGTACCCGAGCATGCCGGCTGTTGCTGCGATGAACAGTGGCTTATAGGGAGCAAGCACCGTCAGCCTGCTGATCCAGGCGCCGCCAATGCCCAGGCTGAACAGGACGAGCGGCACGATGCAGCAGGAGGAGGCGGCCAACGCGCCGATTATCCCGCCGAATGCTACAAGACGCTGCCGTCCCAATTCGTGCTCCACTCTGCCAGATGCAGTCGGCACAGCCTCTTTTGTTCCAGCTCGTGAAGGAACCATTTCTACCTCTTTGCTTGGCAAAGCTTCGGGAACGGCGTAAGCATCCGCCCTGTAGCGACTACAGGGTCAACGGGCTTGGTCCAATGCGCGATCACACCAGGGTGAAGAGTATGCAGCGGGCGGAACTCGCTCAAAGAACCGGCTGCAACCTTGAGACGGTTCGCTATTACGAGAAGGTGGGCCTTCTGCCGGCGCCGCCGCGTACGCCCGCCGGGTATCGGAGCTACGACGCGACGCACGAACGTCGCGTGCGGTTCATTTTGCGGGCGCGCGAACTAGGGTTCGCCCTCGATGAAATCCGTGAGCTGTTGCATCTTGCCGACGAGCGCGACCAGCCCTGCGCCGATGTCCGCGCTGTCGCCGCGGCACATCTTAATGACGTGCGGGCCAAGCTCGCCGACCTGAGGCGGATGGAGCGGGTGTTGAAAGACGTTATTGCGCAATGCGGCAATGGTACCCAACCGGAATGCCCCCTGATGGAGACGTTATTCCGGGAACGGGCGAGCCGTTGATTTCAACAGGCAACGATCACCTCGGCCAGCTGAGCAACCGACCGGTCACACCTGACCTGACCTTTCACGACGGAAGAGGTCAGGGCACCCGGTAACCTCCTCAGGGGATCGAGCGAACATTTTGGTGACGAGGTTGCGGCGCGCTCGGCTAAACCATGAGAGTCCTTGGCGGCGTGTCATCAGGTTTCCATACTTACGCCGTGCTGGCGGTGGCGACGCTTGCGGCCTCGTTTGCTACAGCGAACAGATCCATGGCCGAGCCAGCAAGCTGGCGGGCTGAGTGGCCTCGCACTGATTTTTCGCGACACACTGTTCCTCTGCAAGAGATCAAGTCGGGCGGGCCACCGAAGGACGGTATTCCGCCGATCGATGCCCCCCGTTTCGAGCGGCTTAGCAATGGTGCCGCATCCGGGTGGGCCGCGCGCATTGTGGACACCGAGCCGGTGATTTCGCTTGCTATCCGCGACGATGCGCGAGCCTATCCGCTGAGCGTTCTGATCTGGCACGAAATCGTGAACGATCTCATCGGCGGCACGCCGGTCGCCGTGACCTATTGCCCGCTCTGCAACGCCTCGCTCGTTTTTGACCGCGCGCTGGAGAATCGCGTCCTCGATTTCGGCACAACAGGAAAACTCCGAAACTCGGATCTTGTGATGTACGACCGTCAGACCGAGAGCTGGTGGCAACAATTCGCGGGCGATGCAATTGTGGGCGTCTTGAGCGGAAAACACCTTCGTTTGATTGCGTCGCGTGTAGAAGCCTTCAGTCGTTTTCGCCAGCGTTTCCCCAATGGGCAAGTGCTGATCCCAAACGATCCCCGCGCGCGCAACTACGGCAGGAATCCCTATGTTGGATACGACGCAAACGGCCAAAAGCCGTTCCTCTATGACGGCTCGTTGCCCGACGCATCGATCCGATGGAACGCGTCATCGCCGTCGAAACCAGGCCGGGGCATCGCGAGGCCTGGTCGCTTTCGCTGCTGAGAGAGCGCGGCACGATCGAAGCCGGCGATATCGTTCTGAAGTGGGAGGCCGGACAAACCTCTGCCCTAGACAAGGAGACCGTCGCGGGTGGCCGCGACGTCGGCAACGTAATCGTGCAGCGGCACGAGGGTGGCCGCTTCTCCGACATTCCCTACGACGTCACGTTTGCGTTTGCATTCTACGCCTTCAGGCCTGACAGCCCAATTCACAAGCGGACAATGGCTGGCCCAGGCAATTGAAGGCTAGCGATGAGGCTGGGCGTCGACGCCCGTACCGTTGTATGGTTTAGCCAAGTGCGCCGTGTCTATTGCGTAGGTAAGCGGCTTCACATCGCCGCGAGGAGCGTAACCTTTGCAGAAGCCGCTCCGAACTGATCAATAGAAGTGCATCACGCACTTCAAACGGTTCTCGACCCACTCTCGCTTAGAGCTTCTTGAGCGTTGAGGAGCGCAGACATGAGAGTCCGCGCGTCATCACCGATCGGACGGACCTGCCCGAGCTGTTCTTCGAGGATTTGCGAATTTTCGCCACTGATCGATGCATGGAGAAGAGCCATGCCCAAACTCACAATTCTCAGTGCGGCGACCATTCTGTTGATGATGGCGGCAACGCCGGTATTCGCACAGTCCTCGCAGTTCGCCCAACAGGAGCCGGGTGCATTCGCAGCGATGTATCCGAATGCAGGTATCCGGCATGCAGTCGTGCGCGCGCCGGCACACAGCCTGGCCGCGCTCGCGTACCTGCCGCCCGGCAAGAGCCACGCAAAGGGTCATGTAACGCGGCGCTAACGTCGTTTCACCAGCAACGGTGCCGGCCTCAGCTCCTGCAGCAAGGCCAACGAAGAGCATGCAGATCGAGGGATAGGCAATGGATCGGCCGCGTGCGCACTGCTAGATCATAGCCAGGGCACACGCTCGCAACGCGAAACTGGCTGGAGAAGTCGCGCGAAGAAGCAAGCTAGAATTTTTGCTCGGCATTGCACTTGGCGTCACATAGACGACTCAACGGCCATTATCGGCTCATACCGCTAGTTCCGGTATCCAGACGTAAACCGCGTTCAGCATGTAGAGTCCCATCACGATTAGCGTGACCCCGCCGGCAATTTCGAAGCCGCGTCGATATCGCGAAAGGATCTTCAGGTTTTCAAGCCAGCCTACGGCGAACGCGCCAAGCGCGATGGGGATAGCTCGGCCAACAGCGAACGCCAATAGCAGGACGCTGCCTAGCACGGCCGAGCCGACCCCGGCTGTAACTCCAAGCAGCACGACCAGCGCGGGAGTGCATGCCGGACAAACGGCGAGCGCGAACGGGATCCCGAGAAGAAAGGCGCCCCATGCGGCAGTCGGACGGGTCGCCCGGAAGCCGAACGAAGGCAGCGGAATGCGGAGCCAACCAGCCCACATGAGGCCGAGCACAATCAAGAGAGGCCCCAGAACGAGACCCCATTCCCTTCCGGTGAGGTCGGCGGCCCACTTTCCTCCCAGGCCGGCCACGAAGCCGAGAAAGACATGGGTCACGACCATGCCAAGGATGAACAGCGATCCGAAGACAAAAGCTTGGCGCTTGTCCCGGCCCTTGGTCACGTATGCAAGTGAGACGGGAATGGAAGCCAGCGCAACGGGATTGAAGCTGAACAAGAACCCGGCAGCGAAAGCCACCCCGGCCGCCGCGAAGCCGGCATGTTCCACAGCTGTCCGCAATGATTCTGCGTCCATCACTTCCTCGATCCTCTTCGCTCGATGAGCTCTTTGCAAAGCTGGGCTTTGGTCGGCAGGGAGGTAAAGGCTACCTCGCCGTCGATCACGATTGATGGCAGCGTGATCACTCCCAAGGCGACGGCGGCATCCATGTTCTCGAGCACATTGACGTCACACCATTCGACGCCGCTCACAG
>DAIMKE010000099.1:0-11143 GCA_036721875.1 Bradyrhizobium sp.
AGATAGGCGTGCATCGGCAGGCTGATGACATCGTCCGACAGCCGCTCGCTGGCCGGCAGCCCGCCTTCGGCGACCGGGAACTCCCGATACGCCGTCTGCTGATGCATCGATTTCGTGTAGTAGATCGCGGTCGGAATCCCCTGCGCGCGCAACGCTGCGGCGAAATCGTCGCGGTTGGTGCCGTTGGGCAGCCGGATGGTGTACTGCGCCCATACCGACGTGCAGCCGGAAGCAAGCCGGGGCACGGTGACGAGATTGCCGAGCCCGCGCGCATAGCGTTCTGCCACCTCATTGCGCGCCGCGATCTCGTCTTCGAAGATTTTCAGCTTCTCGATCAGAATGGCGGCCTGCATGGTGTCGAGCCGTCCGGTGATGCCGAGGCGGACGTTGTCGTATTTGTCCGCGCCCTGGCCGTGGACGCGGATGCTGCGCAGCGTCTCCGCCAGCGCATCGTCATCGGTGAAGATCGCACCGCCGTCGCCGAAGCAGCCGAGCGGCTTTGCCGGAAAGAAGCTGGTGGCGGTAGCGAGGCCGAACGTGCCGAGCTTCCGGCCCTTGTAGCTGGCGCCAAAGCCCTGCGCGGCGTCGTCCAGCACGAACAGCCCCTCGGCTTCGGCAATCGCGCCGATCGCGTCGTGGTCGGCGCTCTGCCCGAACAGGTCGACCGGAATTACCGCACGCGGTTCAAGGCCACGCTGCCGCGCCGTCGCGATGCCGCGCTTGAGCGAGGCGGTATCCATGTTGAACGTGGCTTCGTCGACGTCGACGAAAACCGGCGTCGCGCCGGTCAGCGCCACCGCCTCGCCGGTCGCGCAGAACGTGAACGACGGACACAGCACCGCGTCGCCGGGACCGACTTGTTTCGCCATCAGCACCATCAGCAGCGCATCGGTACCGCTGGCGCAGCTCACGACATGCCTGGCGCCGGAAAATTTTGCGAGCGCCGCTTCCAGTGCGGTGACTTCCGGTCCGTTGATGAACTGGCAGTGAGTAAGCACGCGGGCAACCGCCTCATCGATGGATTTGCCGAGCCGCCGGCGCTGCGCCGCGATGTCGATGAAGGGAACGGGTTCTGGACGCATGTGCTGGTTCATGGAGCCTTGCTTGGATCGATATTGAGGTTCAGCTGGCGATACGGCGCGGTCCCTTGCGCGCGGCAGAGGCCGCGGGCTTGGCGGGCTGCTCGAGGCAGCGGATCGCAATCTCGAGGCTGGCGACGCCTTCGTCGCCGGAGACCGCCGGCACGCTGCCGGTGCGGACCGCATCGAGGAACGCGATCAATTCCGCGCGCAGCGGTTCGTCATGGCCGACCGGCAGATGGCGCATCGAATAGCTGCCGTCGGGCTTGAAGCCGAAACACTCCGTCACCTGCCGCGTCAGCAGGTCGCCCATCACATATTTGCCGCGGGTCGCGACCGTGACGTTGCGCGCCTTGAACGGCGTCAACCAGTTGGTGTTGATATGAGCGAGCACGCCCGAAGCGGTACGGAACTGCAGCAGCGCAATGTCCTCGCGCTCCGCCACCGCGCTCGACAGTTGCGGCTGCACCTCGACGATGTCGGACTCGGTGAACCAGCGGATCAGGTCGATATCGTGCACGGCGAGATCGATGACGACGCCGACATTCGACATGCGCGGCGGAAACGGCCCGACCCGGGTGATGCCGATGGAGAGAATGTCCTCGCCCGCGATCGCCTGCTTGATCGCAGCCACCGCCGGATTGAAGCGCTCGACATGGCCGACCATCAGCGTCACGCCGGCGCTGCGCGCCGCATTGACGATGTCCTGCCCCTCCTGGACCGTGGAGGCGACCGGCTTTTCGACCAGGATGTGGATGTTGCGCGTGATGCAGGCGAGCGCGATCTCGTGATGCAGATGGGTCGGCGCCGCGATGGTGATGGCATCGACGCCTTCGTCGAACATCTCGTCCAGGCTCTCGAACGCACGGCAGCCGACCATTGCGGTGGCCCGCGCGCGATGCTCCGGCAGCGGATCGACGATACCGACCAGCGCCACGCCGGGCAGACCCGACAGCACGCGGGCATGGTTGCTGCCCATCACGCCCGCGCCAACGACGCCGACGCGCAACGCGCGTTTTGCATCGGCCATTGCGCCCGATACAGCCTCTCTGGAACTCATCTAAATCGACCCCAACAGAATTGTGCCCGTCAACATCCCAGCCGTTCTCTAGCACGGCGCCACAAACGTGGCGAATGCCAACGACCGTTTCCGGACACGTTTTGATTCAAAGAGTTACATAGCCCTGGCGATGGTTGGCCCACCGGCCCGGTAGAACTACCGCCCTTTACGTGCGGCGGTAGTCATCCTCGATACGGATGATGTCATCCTCGCCGAGATAGCTGCCGGTCTGCACCTCGATCAGTTCGAGCTGGATCTTGCCGGGGTTCTCCAGCCGATGCACCGCGCCGATCGGGATATAGATCGATTCGTTCTCGTGCACGGTCTTGATCGTTTCGTTGACGGTCACCTGTGCCGTGCCGCGCACCACGATCCAGTGCTCGGAGCGGTGATGGTGCTTCTGCAGCGAGAGCCGGCCGCCTGGCTTCACGACGATGCGCTTGACCTGATGACGGTCGCCATTGTCGACCGATTGATAGGAGCCCCAGGGACGATGCACCCTGATGTGTTCCTCCGTCACCTGCGGCGCCACGCTCTTCAATTTTGCGACCAGCCGCTTCAACCCGTTGGCGTCCTTTTGCCGGCTCACCAGCACGGCGTCCTGGGTCGCGACCACCACGAGGTCGTCGACGCCCTCCAGCGCCACCAGCGCGCGGTCGGTCGAAACATTGCAGTTGCGGGAATCCTCGAACACCGCCGCGCCGCGCGCCGCGTTGCCGTCGACGTCCTTGTCGGACAATTCCCACACCGCGTGCCATGAGCCGACATCGGACCAGCCGCATGCGACCGGGACCACGGCGGCGCGCGAGGTCTTTTCCATCACCGCGTAGTCGATCGAGATCGATTTCGCCGATCCGAACGCCGCCTCGTCGAGCTTGACGAATCCGAGATCGCTTCCAGCCTTCGTCACCGCGTCGGTGACGGCCTGCACGCTTGCAGCATCCAGCTTGCGGTATTCATCCGACAGGACCACGGCACGAAACATGAAGTTGCCGCTGTTCCAGAGGTAACCCGACTTGACGTAGTCGGCCGCCGTGGCCGGATCCGGCTTCTCGACGAATTTTGCGACCGCGCGCACCTTGCCGGAAATGGCTTCGCCGGGATTGATGTAGCCGTATTCGGTGGCCGCGCGTTCGGGCTGCACACCGAAGGTCACGATGTGTCCTGCTTCCGCTGCGGCAAGTCCCTCGCGGCACGCGGCGAGGAACGCTGCCGTGTCGGCAACCACGTGATCGGCGGCAAGCGCCAGCACGATCGCGTCCTTGTCGCGCGCCTGCGCAAAGGCGGCGCCGGCCGCGATCGCGGGCCCGGAATCGCGCCGCATCGGCTCGAGCAGCACGTCGGCCCCCAGGCCGATCTCCGCCAATTGTTCGAGTACCATGAAGCGATAGGCGTTGTTGGTGATGACGACCGGCCGCTCGAACAGCACGGCATCCGAAACCCGCAGCAGCGTATCCTGGAACGTGGAGCGCGCGCCGAACAGCGACAGAAACTGCTTCGGGTGCACCTCGCGCGATGCCGGCCACAGCCGCGTCCCGGCGCCGCCGCACATGATCAGAGGGATAATTCGTCGATTCATTGGCGTCTCAGATCCTGTGATAGTCGCGATACCAGGCGACAAATGCGCGAAGGCCATCTTCTATCGATGTCTGCGGCCTGAAGCCCGTGTCGCGCATGAGTTCGGCGACGTCGGCGAAGGTCTCGGTCACGTCTCCGGGCTGCATCGGCAACATCTCCCTGACCGCCGTGCGGCCGAGTTCCTGCTCCAGAACGGCTACCACATTGGTCAGTTCTTCCGGATGACTATTGCCGACATTGTAAATTCTTGCCGGCGCACCGGCAGCCGGGCCGCCGTCGGCGGGCACCAGGTCGACCAGCCGCGATACGACACGGCTTACATCGTCGACAAAGGTAAAATCGCGCCGCATCCGGCCATGGTTAAAGAGCCTGATCGGCGTGCCCTCCAGGATAGCCCTGGTGAACATGAAAATCGCCATGTCGGGCCGTCCCCACGGCCCGTAAATGGTAAAGAAGCGCAATCCCGTCACAGGGAGGCGGTAGAGGTGGCTATAGGAATGCGCGATCAGCTCGTTGGCCTTCTTTGTGGCGGCGTAGAGGCTGATCGGCCGATCGGTTCGGTCGTCCACCGAAAACGGCAGCTTGGTATTGGCGCCGTAGACTGACGACGACGAGGCATAGACCAGATGGCCGCATCCGTGATGCCGGCAGCCTTCCAGCACGTTTAGAAAGCCTTCCAGATTGGCGTCGGCATAGTCGTGCGGATGATCGATCGAATGACGCACGCCGGCCTGCGCCGCGAGATGGACCACTTTTGGAAAGCGGTGCCCGGCAAACAGGCGTTCGATCGAGGCGCGATCGGTGAGATCGATCTGTTCGAACGCAAAGCGCTGCTCGCCGCGGAGAATTTCCAGCCGGGCCCGCTTCAGCGCCGGATCGTAATAGCTGTTGAGATTGTCGAGACCGACCACGGTCCGGCCTGCGGCCAGCAGCGCACGGACGACGTGGAAGCCGATGAAGCCGGCAGCCCCCGTGACCAGTATGGATTGATCCGACATCATGTCCTCAAGCCTGGCGCTGCTTGCGCCTGCCGTTGCGCCCGAGCCTCTTTACCCGCCACGTCGAGGGGGCTGCAATACCTACCGGCGCGGCTATTGCCAGACCGGTCCGAAAACCATACCAAGGCGGCGAAGTTCGACGCATGGCGCCGAATTTGCGCTGTTTACCCCCTCTCAAACCCAAGCACGGGCGAGATGCGCCGGATTTTGGTCTCGTTACTGAAGATTCTCATCTCGGCGGCGCTGCTTTATTTCTCGCTGCGCAAGGTGGATCTGGCCGAGTTGGCCTCGCGCCTCGACATTTCCAGCCTGGGTTGGATCGGGCTCGGGATCGCCGTCACGTTCCTGCAGATTTTTGTCGGCGTGTTGCGGTGGCGTGTGATCGGTGCGGAGTGCGGGGCCCCACTGCCTACCAAACAGGCGATGCGCTTCAACGTGATCGGAACCTTCTTCAACCAGACGCTGCCGTCCTCGATCGGTGGTGACGCGGTCCGGCTGTGGCTCGTCGCGCGTACGGGCGCCGGATGGCGGGCTGCGACCTATTCGATCTTCGTCGACCGTGCCATCGGCCTGATCGCGCTCGCCGTCATCATCGTGGCCAGCCTGCCCTGGAGCTATCGCCTGATTACCGATGCTCACGGCAGGTCGGCGCTTCTGTTCGTCGATTTCGCAGCCCTTGCCGGCGGTCTCGGATTTCTCGTGCTCGGGAGGCTGCACTGGCCGTGGCTGAAGCGCTGGTGGGGAACCCATCACATCCACGCCTGTTCTGTCATCGCCAACCGCGTGCTGTTCAGTCGCGCCCACGGCCCCAAGGTCGCAGCGCTGTCGCTGCTCGTGCACGTGCTCACCGTCGTCATTGCCTGGTGCGTGGTGCAATCGATCGACGCACCCGTGGTGTTCGGCCAGATTTTCCAGCTTATTCCGCCGGTGATGCTGATCACCATGCTGCCGATCTCGATTGCCGGCTGGGGGGTCCGCGAGGCCACGATGGGCCTGGCGTTCGGGTATGCCGGCCTGATGGCCAACGAAGGCGTCAATATCTCGCTGCTGTTCGGCGCGGTATCCTTCATCGTCGGCGCGATCGGCGGCGTGGTGTGGATTCTCAGCGCCGAAAAGGCCGCGCAGGGAACGGTGCCGATCGAGGTTCCCAAATAGCCTCAAGATAGCCTTCAGTAGCTTCACTTTCATCTTCCACTTCGGGTCGAATGGCCAATTCGCAATTACTGCTGACGTTTGCCGCGGCCGCCGCGGCCGGGTTGCTGTCGGGCGTCATGACATCGGCGATCCGGCCGCTGCTGCTGCGGGTCGCACTTGCAAAGCCGAATGCAAGGTCTTCCCATCGCATTCCGACCCCGCAGGGCGCAGGCATCGCCGTCGTCGCAGCCACGCTGGTGGTGGCCGCAGCTTCCATCGCACTCGTCGGCAACGGCGATGCCAGGATTCCCTTCGCCGTTTTCGGCGCGACGCTGTTCATCGCAGCCGTGGGATTTGCCGACGACGTCCGTTCGATTCCGGTCTTGCCGCGGCTGCTGCTGCAGGGAGCAGCGGTCGCCGTGGTGATCCTTGCCGCGCCGGAAGGCCTGCGGGTCGTGCCGGCCTGCCCGCTCTGGCTCGAACGCACCCTGCTGCTGCTGGCGGGGCTGTGGTTCGTGAACCTGGTCAACTTCATGGACGGGCTCGACCTGATGACGGTGGCAGAGATCGTGCCCATCACCGGCACCGTCCTGCTGCTTGGCTGGCTCAGCGACCTTCCGGCATCGACAACCCTCGTCGCAGCGGCGCTGTTCGGCGCGATGCTCGGCTTCGCCCCGTTCAACCGGCCGGTCGCGAAGATCTTTCTCGGCGACGTCGGCAGCCTGCCGATCGGCCTCCTGGTGGGCTGGTGCCTGCTGCAGCTCGCCTGGCACCAGCAATTTGCCGCGGCCCTGCTGTTGCCTCTCTATTATCTCGCCGATGCGACCGTCACCTTGTTGCGCCGGATGGCGCGGCGCGAACCGTTCTGGGCCGCACACCGCTCGCACTTCTACCAGCGCGCCACCGATAACGGCTTTTCGGTGTCGCGCGTGGTGGGCGAGGTCTTCGCGCTCAATATCGCGCTCGCCGCATTGGCGATCGGCTCGGCCATGACATCGTCGACCACGATCTCCGTCCTGCTCCTGGTCATCGGCGGCATCGCCACCGCGCTTCTGATGTGGCGTTTCTCGCGCCGGCGGCCGCCTCCCGCCTGACCCGGCCTGGCTTTCGAAGCGCCCCGGCGGAAACAGCGCAAATCCGAAAGAAGCTCAGGCGGCGTTCGATCCGAACTCCGGCACGGCATCCTTGAGCACCGCGCGGATGGTGGCGCGGTCTTCCCTCTCAATCGCGTCCTCAAGCGCCGCCAGCCATTTTCGCAAGGTCTGCATCGGCGGCGCGTTCGGCCGGCCCGCCATGATGCCGGCGATCCCGATCTCGACCGTCGGCTCCTGGGTGGCAAACAGGATTTCGTTCAGCCGCTCGCCCGGCCGCATGCCGGTGAACACCACCTCGACATCGATGCCGGGCTCGAGACCGGACAGGCGGATCATCCGCTCGGCGAGTTCCACGATCTTGACCGGCTGCCCCATGTTGAGCACGTAGACCGATACATCGGGTCGCGCCGGCGCCAGCGCGTGGGTTGCTGCGGTCAGCACCAGGTCGCAGGCCTCGCGGATGGTCATGAAGTATCGAACCATGTCCGGATGCGTGACCGTAACCGGACCGCCCGCCTCGATCTGCGCCTTGAATTTCGGCACCACCGACCCGTTGGATGCCAGCACGTTGCCGAACCGCACCGAGATCAGGCGCATGCGCGGCCTGCCGGCCGACTGCGTCATCAGGTCATGGTCGAGCGCCTGGCAATACATTTCGGCGAAACGCTTGGTCAGGCCGAGCATCGAAACCGGTTCGATCGCCTTGTCTGTCGAAATCATCACCATGGCTTCGGCGCCTGCCGCCAGCGCCGCATCGGCGACGTTGACCGATCCGAAGATGTTGGTCTTGACGCCTTCGCTCCAGTCGCGCTCCAGGATCGGCACGTGCTTGAGGGCTGCGGCATGGAACACGATGTCGGGCTTGAATTCGCCCATCAGGCGCATGATTCGCTCGCGATCGCGGATGTCGGCAATGCGGCCCTCGATGATGGCAGTGGACCGCTCGGCCAGCGCCTCCGTCACCGCGTAAAGCGCCGGTTCCGAATTCTCGATCACGAGCAGCCGCGAAGCGCCGAACGTGGCGATGCGGTCGCAAATTTCCGAACCGATCGAGCCCCCGCCCCCCGTCACGATGACCGCCTTGCCCTTCACCAGCGTTTCGAGGCGCGTGTAGTCGATCTTCTCGCTCGGGCGCAGCAGGAGGTCCTCGACCGCGACGTTGGTCAGCCTAGGCGCGTCGCCGCTTTCGAGAGACGGCAGGCGGCTGACGAGCACCCCCATCCGCTTCGCGCGCATCAGCACCGCTTCGGGACGCGCCTCGGGTTCGAAAGCCGAAGGGGTCATGACCAGCCGCGATATCGGCTTTCCGCGCCCGGCATAGTCGCGGATCACATCCTCGACATCGTCGATGCCGCCGAGCACCGGCACGTTGCGGATCGACTGCCCGCGGTCCGAGGCCGCCGGCGACAGCACGCCGACCGGCCACAGCTGCTTGACGGCGCCGCTCTCGATCCCGCGCAGCAGCACCTCGGCGTCCGCAGCGCGGCCGACCAGCAGGGTCGACGACGCCCCTTCGGTCTGGGCATGGCGGCGAACGCGCGTGTAGCGAAAATAGCGATAGCCGAACCGGAGCGCGCTCAGCGCAAAAACCTGGAGGAACCAGTAAAGGATGATTGTGATGCGGCCAAACAGCACCGGCGCCTTGGGGTTCGTCGCGCCGAAGAGGAAGGCGTAGTCCAGCACGATCAGCGCGACCGCCAGGACGGTGGCCACACGCAGGATGTTCAAGGCATCCGGCAGCGAAATGAAACGCCATTTCGTCGTCGTCAGGTTGAATACGTAGCAGATGATCACGCTGAAGATGACGAAGAACGGCAGGATGCGCAGCAACAGCGGCAGGCGCGCGTAGAAAGCCTCGCCGCCCTCGAAGCGCAGATAGAAGCTGGCCAGCAGGGCAAAGGCCGTCGCCAGCGCATCATGCGTTGCGATCAGGTAGTTGCGACGGGTCAGTTGCGAAAGCGGCGTCATTCCATTAACCGGATGCGGAAAATCAGGGGATTCGCGCGACATCGCGCGCCCGCTGATAACTCATCTGCGGCAGGCATGCCAGCGATCATGGCCGGACGGTTCCACAGGTTCCTTCCCGGTCTTGCGACTTCCCCGCGGTCATCACGGTTGCGCCGGCGGCGTCGAAAGATCCCGCTGCCTGGCAGCCAATATCATGCCGCCGGCAACGCCGACGCCCAGCACATACATCCACCCCTCGTGAAAATCGAAGATGTGGGAGTTGAAAAGCGAGGAGAAGATGTTTTGCACGACGACCAGCAATCCGATCCAGGCGACAAGCCCTTCGCCACGAAACAGCAGCAGGTGCACCAGCCACATCGCGTACAGCAGGACGACCCCGACCATACCCCATTGCACCGCAATGCTCAACGTCTGGTTGTGTGGATTGGCAATCACCTGATCGCGGCGCTCACCATTGGTCGAAGCCCGCTCGAACAGCCCGCGCATCGAGCCCGTTCCGTGGCCGATGATCGGCGCCTCCGAAATGAACCGCAGCGATTTTTGCCAGAAGTCCAGCCGTTGCCCGACCGACGTCACATGCTCGTTGGACTTGTAGTACTGATAATCCCTGAGCAGCCGTTGGGGGCCCCATCGCAGGTCAGGCGTGGCAAACCAGAGCAGGCCGCCCAGCACGAGCATCACGCCGACGAGGATCAGGCTGGTTCGCCGCTTCAGGTGCAGCAGCGCAAATACGCCCACCATGATCGGCATCGTGACAATGGCCGTTCGCGAGACCGTCACAAACGCCATGTTGGCGAGAAATCCGAGCGAGACCGCCCCCAGCGCCAGCGCCTGCCAGATCCGGTTCGACCGCAGCAGGCTGATCACCGGATAGGCCAGTGCGACCGCGCATAGCGTGAACTCCTGGCTCTGGGCGATGTAATTCTTGACGAAGATCCCGCGCCCTTCGCCCTGTTCGCCCGGGGCCTTGAGCGAAAGGCTGGGTTCGATCGCGACCAGGCACGACATCAGCATCAGCAGGGTACATGACACCAGGAAGGCGATGAAGACCCACATCCCGCGCGATGAACGCTCGAAATGATAGATCAGCAACGGCAGCACCAGCAGCTTGAGGGTCGGACTGATGGCTTTGAGCTGCGCGCCCCGCTCCGCGTCAGACCAGAGCGTACCGACGACGGCCAGACCGACCAGCGCCAGCGGCAGATAGCAGATCGGCTGTTTCAGCAGTCGCCCGAAGGCGCGCCAATCCATTACCCATACCACCGCGCCGAGCCAGAGAACCATGAAGATGGCAACCAGCGAGGTCGACCACGGCAGCGTGAGCGCAGTCAGGATGGCGTAAACATCCGCAATCGTCGTCCATAGCGCCCGGTCCCGCCAGTACCGCCGCAACGGGGACATCGGCGCGGCCTCGACACTCACACTCACAGCTTCCCTCCCCGCGCGCGGTCGACCAGCGACGTCGTGCTGTGGCCCGGCAGAATATCGACCAGCACGACCTCGCCGCCGGTGGCCTCGACGATTTCGTGACCGACGACCTGCTCGCGGGTGTAGTCGCCGCCCTTGACCAGCACGCTCGGCCGGACCCTCGTGATCAGGTCGATCGGCGTGTCCTCCTCGAACAAGGCGACGAGATCGACCGCTTCCAGCGCCGCCAGCACTTCGGCCCGCGCGCGCTCATCCTGCACCGGACGATCCTCGCCCTTGAGGCGCTTCACCGAGGCATCGCTGTTGAGACCGACGACCAGGCGGTCGCAGGCGCCGCGCGCGGCCGTCAGCACCTTGACGTGGCCGGGATGCAGGATGTCGAAGCAGCCATTGGTGAAGCCGATCCGCAGTCCCTGCCGGCGCCACTCCGCCAGATGCGCGGCGAGGTCGCCGCCCGCCGCCACGATCTTCTCCTCGGCCGCCAATGATGCATGCGGCAGGATCTTTCGCCGCAGTTCCGCCGGCATCACCGTGGCGGTGCCCTTCTTGCCGACGGCAACCGCAGCCGCCGCATTCGCCATCCGCAGCGCCGTCTCCCAATCGGCCCGTGCGGCAAGCGTCAGCGCCAGCATGGCTGCGACCGTGTCGCCGGCGCCGGAGACGTCGCGCACCTTCACAGGGAAAGCCGGAACGTGAACGGCCTCACCGTTGCGCGGCACCAGCGTCATGCCATGCTCGCCCTGCGTGACCAGGATTGCTTCGCAATCGGCGAGCCGCATCACGTCCTCGCTCGCCTCGACGATG
>DAIMKE010000100.1:0-7359 GCA_036721875.1 Bradyrhizobium sp.
GCATTACCGCTTCCTCGCGATAAGCCATCTTATGGCGAGCTGCGCATAAGATCGCCCACGCGTCCGCATAGGTGTCGTAGATCTCGATCTGCGCGGCGGTCAGCTCATGGCGCAGAATGTCATATTCGACACCTGCGAAGCTCAGTGCGCGGGCCATGTAGAGGCCGGTGGCCTTGAGATCGCGCGCGACCAGCTCCATCGCGGCGATCCCGCCTTTGCTGATGCTGCTGATGAACTGCTCCCGGTCGGGGAAGGCGGTCCCTGGGCCCCAGAGCCCCAGTCGGACCGCATAAGCGAGGTTGTTGACGACAGAGGCGCCGGTGGCTGAAGCATAGAGGACGCGGGCCGCGGGCAATTGGTTCTGGAGGAGCACGCCGCAGATTCCCTGCTGGGATCCATCCTTGGTGCCGAGAGCGCCCTCCCCACCCGCAACGCCGCCCATCTCGTGGGCCTCGTCGAAGGCGATGACACCGTCAAAATCGGCCCCGGCCCAGTCAACCAGCTGCTTCAGGCGACCGTAGTCACCACGCATCGAACGCAGCGTCGGATAGCTGACGAACAGCACGCCCTGGTCGAGGCTGATCGGCTCATCGATCTTCCAGTTGGAGATGGGCTGAATGTCGCCGTTAAGGCCGCCAAGGGCCGTCCAGTCGCGTCGCGCGTCTTCGAGGAGCGGCGCATTCTTCGAGACCCAGATGTTGCGGCGGCGGCCCTGGAGCCAGTTGTCGAGGATGCAGGCCGCGATTTGACGACCCTTCCCCGCCCCCGTGCCGTCGCCCAGGAAGAAGCCCTTACGATAGGAATGGCCGTCTTCGTCCAGCACGAGGCCGACACCCTCCTTGTCGGGTCTGAAAGTGCCTGGGATCCACTGGGTCCAGGCATGCCCCGCGTAGACGACCGTCTCGAGTTGGGAGGCGGAGAGCAGCCGCTCGGCGACGGTGCGCTCGGGCAGCGCCGGCACATACTCTGGGACCGGCGCCGGGATCGAGCCCATGGCGACAGATTCGACGAGCGGCGTTGGATGCTCGCCAGCGCTCGCGAAGCTGATACGGCTCGGTCGATATGGAAGATAGACGCCGCTCTGCTCGAGCAGCGGCGCCGGCGTCTCAAGTTTCGCATATTCGACGGGGAGCACGTGGTTGCGTGCCGGGGCATGGTGGGCGCGGGGCGCCGGACGGCTGCTTTTGACGGCCCGGAAGAGCGAAACTCCACCTGAGCGCTTCGGCGCCGACGCTCCGCGATCGGGCTTCGCCGACGATCGTTCGGGGATGATCAGGATATCGAGCAGCTCGGCAACGGACGAACGCTGGATGAGCGCGGGGGGCGACCGGCCGGGGACCTTGTCGATGACAAACAACCGCACGGCGATCGAAGTCCCATGCTTCAGGTAGCACTTCTCGAGACGGACGGCCGCCAGGACGCTCACGTCGCGCAGGATCGTCTCATATTGCTCACGCATGCGTGCGCTCGGGCCAAACCAATCGGGCATGATGGCAACGAGCCGGCCGCCCGGTTGAAGACGGCGCAGCGCCGCTTGCAGATGACGGACTGCGGCATAGTCGTCGGCGCCGCGGCCGACCGACCTCGAAAAGGGCGGGTTCATCAGGATGAGGGTTGGTCGATCGACGCTTGCGAGGGTGGAATTGATGGTCGCACCATCGTGCCCGGTGATCGATGCTGAGGGGAAAGCCGCCTTCAATCGGCCACGGCGGAGCGGATCGAGCTCGTTCAGATGGAGCGATTCGACGTGACGGAGCTGCGCGACCAATAGGCCGTTACCCGCGCTCGGCTCGAGCACGATGTCGTCGGGCTGGACGTTGGCGAGAAGCGTCATAACCGCAGCGATGTCGACAGGTGTCGAGAATTGCTGCCATTCGATCTGATCCTCGCTGCGAACCGTCTGAGTGGGCAGGCGATCGGACAAGTCGATCAGCGCGCGGACGTCGCCGAACGCCGCAATTTTTTGGGCGCTCGACTGAAGATGGATGGCAAGGGCATGCTCGAGGAGTTCAAAGCTGGCGCGTTGTGTCCAGCGACCGTCGGCATCAGAACCGCCGAAGGCCTTGGTCATCGCGTCGTTGAGGTGACGACGCTGAATGGCCTCGTCGGAGCGCAGACGGGGTAGAAGGAGGCGCACGGCCTCGCGCTCAGCCTGGGCGGCCGCTTCGAAGAGATCGGACATGGGTGTGGTCTCCAGAGTGGGCTGCACCCTCGGCAGCGACACCCTTTCGATCCCCCTCCCCTCTCCTCCGGCGCTTCGCGCCTAGACGCGGCTCTGCTGCGCTCGGGCATCGAGCGCCTTTGCCCAATCCTTGTAGATTGGCGGCGGGGGCGCGCGTTCGATGATGAGGCCCGACCGGGCGTAATGCGCTTGGGCACTTTCGGCTGCCCTGCGCCCTTCGGAATCGTTGTCCTCGGCGACCAGGAGCGTTGTGACCGTGGGCGGAATGACGAGCTGGTTGAGCCGACGTGCGCCGAGTGAAGCCCAGCACGGGAGGTTGCTCAGGCGCGCGAAAGCGTCGGCCGTCTCAAAGCCCTCGGCGATGGCAAGGGTGTTGCCCCCTGCCCCGCCCCGCCAAGCGCCGTGCCCCGGGGCGCCAAGCATGACCTTGCGCGTGTAATGGGCGGTGTCGGGGTTCAGGAATATGCGTTGAATTGCGACCAGACGGTTTCCCTCGCGCACCGCTACCAGGAGAGCGGGTTCGAAGATCGTCTTCGGCTTGGGCAGGTAAGGGCAACGCGGATGGAAGCGAAGATCGCGTGGTGGTGGGAGGAGGTTCCGGCACTGGAGGTAGCGCTCGGCAAGGGTGCCCGGAACGTCGACCGCCTCATTCCAGATTCTTTCGACGTTCATCGGCCGCGGCGAGTCCGCCAAGGCGGGTGGCGGATAATGGCGACCCGGGCGAACAAGGCGCAGTTCACGCAGGACGTCTTCGCGCGAGCATCCTGCGAAACAGGTGACGAGAATGCAGCGATCCCCTTGCCGAATCGACAAGCTTGGATCGCGATCGCTGTGTGCGGGACAGCGGCACATCGCGACATTGCCGCTCCACGTGCCGCCCAGGGCCCCGACAATGTCGACTATCTCCTGCGATGGCCGTCTGGCTGTAAGCGGCATAATTCTACCTCCTGCTTACACGCTCGGCCCCTCCTTTCCTCTTTTCGGTCGGTCTGAGACTTGGAGACAGATTCAGCCTGCGCTCGCCTCAACGCGAACGGCTCGGAGATCATCGGTTAGTCGTCGCTTCGATTCGCGCGGCGTTCAGCATAGGCGACGACGAACTTCTCCCAGATCCGCAGCCACTCTGAATCGGTGCGCGGCCGGCTAAAATCGGGGCATCCCTTGCGGAATGCAGCCGCCATGTCATCCACTGACCACGGATGGCCCTTGGTCAGCGCGATCTGGCGGAAGACGGCCTCACGCGTGCCGTATGAGAGAGACCCGGCGGGGAACGGAAGAGTCGGCGCATCGTCCTTCGCGGGCGCGGACTTCGCTGCATGGGCCGGTTTGACCGATGATCTCGGTGCCGTTTTCGGAGCCTCGCCCCCGACGAGTCGAAGGTGCGGCCCCACGAGCTTGCGCTCCAGCGGTGCCGGTGACGGATGAAGAATGACCTTCCGCCCGGAGAGATCGACATTTGCGTTGGGATAGACCGCCGACACGATCTGCATGGTTTCGCGGACGGTCTGTCGGAAGCGCTTGCTGTCGGCCTCGTTGCCAAGGTGCTTGGCGAGCTGGTCCCATGAGATAACCTGGCCCTTGTCGGATCCAATCCGCGGGAGCCGGTAGGCAAGGTAAGTGTAGAGATCGAGCGCCGTTGGCGTACCCTTGAGCTCGCGGATGGCGATCTCATTGAGTGGCACGGCATGGTCGATGAGGTGCGAGTAGAACGCCTCGGACATACGGATTTCGCGCGCGAATGAGCCGTTCTTGTCGAGCGAACCGGCATATTCGTTGGAAATCTTGACGTCCCGGACAGCGAAGGCGTTGTCTTCCGTGTCGGTGCCGTCCCAGCGGATCTGCCACTCGCACGCCAGCAGCCGATCCACCTGCTCTCGCATCAGGTTGGCCGTCCCGCGTGGTCCATAAGACACGGTCTGGTAGCCAAGGCGGCGCATCCACTCGGTGAAATTGCGGCCAAGATAAACGTCCCGCGATTGCTTCATGACCGCCTGAGAGAGGAGGTAGATCAGGGCAACGCGTGGATAGGCGCCATAAGGCACACCAAGGCTTCGCATGACGGACTTGCCGTCGACATTCTGAAGCACTGGCCTGGGATTGATGGCCAGCGCATATTTGCCGTCCTCACGGACGATGGGCTGAGTGTCGTCCTTGGGCCGCTTGGTTGGCAGCGACATCGCACAAAGCGCGGAGTGGAGGAAGGCAGGAACCGGTTCTTCGTCCTGGACGCGCAGGAATGCGTCCAAGGTGAGCTGGGTGCCGGCGGTGGTGGCGAGCTTGCGGACGCTCTCCTCGCCGCCGTTGAGCATGGCTAGTGCGTACTGATGCCCCAGCGGCCTATGCTGATCCCCATTCATGGTCTGCCCTTCCCCCCGAATCTACCGGGGGCTGTGATGGGCATGTCTCAACAGGTTTGAGGCGTGAAATCAACCCCGTTGGCAGTTTGGGAGGGGAAAAGGCCGCGAGAGTTGCAGAAACACCGATGATGTCGGTGCCGTTCTGCGCCCTCCCCCTGCCCTCCTTCACCCAAAATCGAAAAATCAAAACGATTCGCGAATCGGTTTTTTATAGGGTGATTCTAGTAATAGGTATGGGCTCTGAGATCATCGGTCGACTCGCACCGAGATCATCGCTGATACGCACCGAGATCATCGCAAAGTACCGAGATCATCGGTGGTTATCCACAGGTATCCGTTTGTCGCCACAATCCCAGCGCCAGACTTTGCAGCAACACGCAAAGGCACGGAGATCATCGGTCGCAGCCGCCGCCGATTGGCCAGAAAGCGCGCACATGCGCAAGGGGCTCGGAGATCATCGGTCAACTTGTAAGTCTGGTGGCCATTTTCTTGCTCGAAACCGCCAACGTGGCTATCATGGCGCATCAAACCCACAGAAGCGGACTGAGATGGCTACCGACCCCTCCCTAGCACAGCCGGACGACCTCATCGAAGGTGGTCTGGACGTGCTCCACAGAAAGTCGTTGACGATCCTCAAGCGCATTCGTGACAGCGCGGTTGATCCCGAAACCGGTCAGAAGAAGGGTCCGACCTTCCCGATTTCGAAAGCTGCTGCACTGGTCGGGCGGACGGCATCTGCTGTCCGGGAAGCGGAGCGCGACGGCCGCCTCCCCGCTCGAGGGCGGACGGGCTCCGGGCATAGGCTGCAGTATACGCTCGAAGAGCTTGATCATATGCGCGAGGTGTTTGGAACGCGTCCCTGGCGCGAGCCAACCGATACCCCGGCGATCATCTCGGTCTGCAACTTCAAGGGGGGCGTCGGCAAGTCGACGATCGCGCTGCATCTCGCCCAGCATTTTGCCATCAAGGGCTACCGGGTCCTGTTCATCGACTGCGACAGCCAGGCGTCTTCAACCATGATGTTCGGCTATCGCCCCGACGTGGACCTCGACGAGGAAGACACGCTTTACGGGCATTTTCACAATCCGGAGCTGCTTGGCGTTCGCAAGATTATCCGCAAGACGCACTTTCACAACCTCCACCTGATCCCGTCGAACCTGCGACTTTATAATCTCGAGTATGAGATCGCCGGGCACATGGCGCGAAATCAGAACATGGAGATCATCGACCTGATCGCGCAGGCCATTGATGAGGTGGTCGATGACTATGACGTCGTGATCATGGACCCGCCGCCGGCATTGGGCATGGTGTCGATGGCTGTGCTCCAGGCCGCTAACTGCATGGTCATTCCGGTGCCGCCGAGCCTTGTCGACTTCGCCTCGACGGTATCTTTCATCGACATGACGCGAACGACGATGAAGCAGCTCGAGCAACTCGCGGGGCGGGGAAGGCCGGCCTACAACTTCATCCGGCTGGTCGGCAGCCGCGTGGACGAGAGCAAGTCGATGCACCGGGAGATACTGTCGATGATGCGGCAGGTCTTCGGTGGCTCAATGACGCAGTCGGTGATGGTCACCAGCGCCGAAATCGACAATGCCAGCTCCAGGATGAAAACCGTTTTCGAACTCGACAAGCCCGTCACGTCGCACGAGGTCTACAACCGCTGCATGAAGCATCTCAGCGACGTTTGCCAGGATATTGAGCAGGACGTTCTGCGCACCTGGGCGAGCAGGGCAGGGGGCCGAATTTAGGGAGAGTTGCCACGTGGCAACTCCGATATTTCTCACGTCGGCGAGCACGGGCAATCGGGGAGTGAGACGAAGCCGGATCACCGAGTTGCCACGTGACAACAAAGTGGAAGAACCCAATAGAAGCAATATGTTAGGTAGGAATACCATGTCAGATCGCACACGGCAGGAACGTCAGTGCAAGCGCCTGGGGGCGGCGCAGTTGCCACGTGGCAACTCTGGCCTGTTGGCACCCGTCGGCGAGGGCAAGAGAGAAGGAGAAACGGGCCGATGAGCAAGGGCAACAAGGGCTTCGGCTCGATGTTCACAGAGGGGCTCGACGACGAGGAGAACCTCGATAAGGCGACCCCTGCGGACGGCATCATGGCAAGTCGCAGCCAGACGCTCGCGCGCATCGCGACGGGGAAAACGGTCGCCGACCGGACGGAGTGGGTCGATCCGGAGCGGTGCCGCCCATGGCGGATGCACAATCGCGATCTGGATCATTTGAACGAAGATAGCTGCCGCGATCTCATCGACTCCTTCCTCTCCGCCAAGAAGCAACGGATCCCCGCTATCGTTCGGCGTCTGAAAGATGACCCGAACTTCGACTTCGAGATCATCGCCGGCGTCCGCCGTTGGTGGACGGTGAAATGGCTGCGAGCGCATCACCACCCGGAGTTCGAGTATCTGGTGACGATCCAGAGTGTCACGGACGAGGAGGCGTTCCGGGTTTCAGATGTCGAGAACCGCTCGCGTAAGGACATCTCGGATTGGGAGCGGGCCAAGGAATATACGGTGGCGCTCGCGGAGTTCTACGAGGGCTCGCAGTCGCAGATGGCCGAGCATTTAAACCTTTCCAAGTCGTGGCTGAGCCGGCTTCTCGACGTTGCGCGCTTGCCCGAACCAGTTGTCGCGGCGTTCTCCGATACGCACGACATCACGGTACGCGTCGCGCGTGACATCAAGCCGCTTACCGGAGATCCGAAGGCGCTGGCGAAGATGCGCGAAGAGGCTGAACGCATCGAGGAAGAGCGCAGCCAGAAAGGCTTGAAGCTGAGCGGGCCGGAAGTCGCGAAGCGGCTCGTGAAGG
>DAIMKE010000100.1:7404-11094 GCA_036721875.1 Bradyrhizobium sp.
GGGGGGCAAGGTCATCCTGCGCTACACGAAAGCGCGGGGAGGGGGGCTGACGATCAAGGTGCCGCCGAAGGCTGAGGCGTCGCCCGCCGAGCTTTTGAAGGCGATCGAGGGGCTGCTGTCGTAGGGTGATGGAGCGCGGCGTCTGGCGAGGTCGCCGCCTTATATGGCGTCCCGCTTATATTTGTCGGCGATGCTCTGCGTCACGGAGTGGCGGCTTCGCAGGCCGAAGTTCGCGCGGATGAAGTCGCCGGCTTGACGCGTCCTCGCGCCTACGAACGCCTGGGCATGTCCCACGGTCGACCGGTTCTGCCGCGTGATCAGTTCTCGCTCGGGTAGGCTCACGATCCGATTTGCCAGCGTAGTGGACCCGGCAGCAACGAAGAGGGTCTCCGGTCCGATCGGAAGAGTGACATAGGATGAGGCACTACCAAGCCAGGCGAAGCTGACCGGCACGTCGAGCGGCCAATCGGAGACGAACAATTCCCGGCGATTGTTCGTCTTGATTATGCGCCAGTCCATGTTGATGAACGCTCGTCCGCGATCCGCGTCGTCGATGACCAAGCGCAGGACTTCCATCTGAAGCGCGCTCACGGCCTCGGGCGGCAGCGCCCCATCTTCGCCGCGCAGCACGGACTTCGCGGCCTCTGCGCTTGCGAGAGCGCCGACGGCGTCCTTCATGCCGCGCATATCCAGCGGTGTCCGGAACCACAGCGACATGACGAACCGGCCCCAATCCGAGCATTGCGCGTCGCTGAGCGAGTTGACCTTGCCGTCGAGGAGCAGCGCGTGAACCTTGGCCGCAGCGTCATCGATCACCTGCATGAACAGGGTTTCCATCTGCTGGGCATGCTCGGGCGGGAACCCGATCGTCTTGTACAGGTCCCGCTCGAAGCAGACGCTCTTGGGTGATGCAGGACTGCTCTCGATCTCCCCGATCCGATTGCGCCGATAGCGCAGCAGGGTGTCGCCATCCTTCCACTGGTCGAGGAGGAACTGCGGGATGAAGTGATGCCGGGACGGAGGGTTCTGTGGCTTGGATTGCACGGTGTCTGTGGTTCAAGAGGGATGAGCAAGTGAGGCGAGTAGCTTGCGCGCGCCTTGCGGGGTGACCTTCAACAGGCGCGCGACAGCGGCCGGCTGAAGGCCCGGATAGGCAAGCTGCAGGCGGGCAAGGAGAGGGGCCTTGCTCCGCTTCGTGACGGCCAGATCGGTCTGGATGCGCGACGCCGCACGCTCGATCGCGTCGAGGTCGCGCAAGCCAGCATGCGCCGTCCGACCGATCGCCTGGGCCAAGGTCTCTGCCAGATCGGCGGGGGAGGGGGGCAGAAACTTGGACATCAGGATGAACGAGGGGATCACGCGGGTCGTGAAGCCAGCGCGGCACAGCATCCGCGGTACGGCGGCGGCGATCAGCCAGTTTCGATCGCGTCCACGGGGAGGCAGCTCGAGAGCGCGACCATCGACGCTGACGACATCCCAGCTGCCTGGTGCCGCTGGTTCGGTCAGCGCGAACAGCTGGAAAATGCGGTTGGCGACAGAGAGGAGGTCACCGGAAGGGAAGGGGGCGTCCGCCACGGTTCGCAGCTGTCGCCACATCGGCCCGAAGTGCGCCAAGTCTTCGGCCGCATAAACCTTCGCCTCGGTGCGGTCATCGAGTACCGTACGGAGCACGTTGAGCGTGGCGCGGCCGAGCGAATCCTTGAGATCCTCGTCGCGGCTGAGCGCAAGGTGGAAGACGGCGGCAACCGAGATCGGATCGTTGAGGCCTTCGGAAGCGCGGGGAGGGGGTGTGCGGCCGGCGATCCAGTCCTGCAGGTCGCGCACCGCGATCGGCACGCCGGCGAGGCCGGCCAGGACGGTGGCGCCTTCCAGGCGCGAGCGCGCGAGAAAGATGTCGGCGCATGGACTACCGTGCAATCGGCCATCGAGGCGCCCGAGCAGGAGCAGGCTGTCGTCGGCGCGCAGGTTGTCTGTCCGCGTCATAGGATGGCGACAATGCCATGGCGGGAAACCAAAGTCAGCAGTTCGTTTCTACATCCGTGACCTCCCGAAAGTGGACATTCGATAATTGCAGTTATCACATAAGCGGATTTGACCGTTCTTTATAAGGTGGGCTACAGCGGTGGGTATGGAGGCCAGCGCACCAGACAAGCAGGAAAGCCCTGAAATCGGCGATTTCGACACCGCTGCTGCGGTGACGGCCACCCTAACGCCGGCGGCCATGCCTGAGCTTGCCTGGACGGCGACCCAAATGCGCACCGAGACCCGCATCGTCATCAACGCAGAACTGATCGCCGCTTACCAGGCCGCCAGCTCGCCGCATTCGATCCGCGCGCTGAAATCCGATCTCGAGGCGTTCGACCTTTGGTGTCGGCGCATGAAGCGGGTTGCGTTGCCGGCCACGCCCGAGATCGTCGCCGACTATCTCGACGCGCGGGCAGGGCAGGGGGCCAAGCCCGCCTCGCTTGGCCGCTACAAGGCGTCGATCGCCAAGATCCATCAGCTGCTTGATCTCAAGGATCCCACCCAGGCTGATCTCGTGAAGCTGCGGCTACGCGCGATCCGGCGCGAGAAGGGCACCGCGCAGGCTCAGGCGCGTCCCTTGCGCTTCAAGGGGCCAGTGCGAGACGTGGAGCGCGACAGTCCTCGCGGACTGAATGTGCGAGCTTTGCTGGAGGCGTGCGCGGGCGATCTGCCAGGCCTGCGGGACCGAGCCCTGTTGTCGGTGGCCTATGACACGGGGCTCCGTGCATCGGAGCTCGTCGCAATCAGCATCAATGACATTCTCGAGGCGCTTGATCCCGAAGCGCGCCTCCTCGCCATCGCGCGAAGCAAAGGCGATCAGGAGGGCGAGGGAGCCACAGCCTATTTGTCGCCCCGCTCTGTGCGGGCTGTCGCGGCGTGGAGAGAGGCCGCTGGGATCGACGCGGGCCCGTTGTTCCGGCGGGTGCAGGTACGGCGCTACAAAGCGCGGGCGGCTGTGAAGGGTCGTTCGATCGACAGCATCTCGGGCCGTGAGACTTGGGATCTGCGCAAGACGCTGTCCAAGCCCGCTGTGAAGGCGCGGGTCGAGTATGACATCGGCGCCGCGGCGCTCCATCCGGGATCGATCGGCCCGATCTGGCGGGCAATCATTCAGCGTGCGTTCGATCGCGGCGCGCTGCCCGATTTGACGGCGGACGATCTGGCGCGGTTGCTGAAGGGGATCAGTGCGCACTCGACGCGGATCGGGCTCAATCAGGACCTGTTCGCCAGCGGGGAGGATTTGGCCGGCATCATGGACGCGCTGCGGTGGAAGTCGCCGCGGATGCCGCTCGCTTATAATCGCAATCTCGCGGCAGAGCAGGGGGCGGCGGGGCGCCTTATGGCGAAGATTGGCTAGTCATGACGGCCTAAATAGGTCTTTGGATGATGCCGTGCGACCACACGACGGCGGCAGGTAGATCGAGGGATTTGCGCAGCGGCAAGAACCGGAGAAGGGAGGCTGAGCCCCCGGGGTCTTGAGCTACAACGTTAAGCCTAAGAAACGGGCAGGGGCCTGGTAGCGCGTAGTGTATGAGCGAAGCCACCATCGCTCAAACTCATCAGCACAGTCCAATTTCGAAGAGGAAACAAGAAAGTGGTTCCGGAAACGGTATGGATCTTATCCTGTGTAAACGCCTCGCGCTAAATGGCGGCGTTCTGATCGCG
>DAIMKE010000101.1:0-11022 GCA_036721875.1 Bradyrhizobium sp.
ATCAGCCCGTTCTTGAGAACATCCGCCGCACTGATCGGATCGCCGCCGACGATCATCTTGACCGCGAGTTCCGGACCGACCGCGCGCGGCAGGCGCTGCGTGCCACCGGCACCCGGCAGCAGACCGAGCTTGACTTCCGGCAGGCCGAGACGCGCCTCCTTGGTGGCGACGCGATAGTGGCATGCCAGCGCGACTTCGAGACCGCCGCCGAGCGCGGTGCCGTGAATTGCGGCAACGATCGGCTTCGGCGAATTTTCCATCAGCTCGAGCACCTCGGCGAGGCCGGGCGGCTTCGGCGGCTTGCCGAATTCGGTGATGTCGGCACCGGCGATGAATGTGCGGCCGCCGCAGGTCAGGACGATTGCCTTAACTTCCGGATCGGCGATCGCGCTCTTCATGCACTCGAAGATGCCGCCGCGCACGGCGGCGCTCAGCGCATTTACGGGAGGACTGTCGACCGTGACGATGGCGACGGCGTCATTGCGTTCGAGTTTTACGACTTCGTTCACGGGACTCTCCCTGGATCGTTTGTTCTTGGATTACTGCCCAACTTGCGTTGAGTAGCTACGGTCGTTTTCGTCGATTTCGCACTGCGAAATTTAATTCCACATCTTGACAGCGAGGGTTATTTTGAAGCACGTCCGTTGTCAACGAGGTCAGCAGCAGCAGGCAATGAAACGTCCAGGGAAGAAAGTCGCGACTGATCGCAGCTTCGTCGTCGCGCTTTCCCGCGGACTTGATGTGTTGCGCGCATTCCAACCCAACGACGGGCTTCTTGGCAATCAGGAGATCGCCGCCCGCACCAAATTACCCAAGCCAACCATTTCCAGGCTGACCTATACCCTGACCAAGCTGGGCTATCTTACACCTGTTCCGAGGTTCGAGAAGTATCAGCTCGCACCATCAGCCATGGCGCTGGGGTATGCCGCGCTGGCCAATCTCGGCGTTCGGCATTTGTCCGAGCCCTACCGCGAAGAACTGATGCGCGAGACCGGCGGCGCCGTCGCGGTCGGCGGGCGCGATCGTCACAGCATGATCTATTTCGGGCAGAGCCGTAACGGCCTGCTCGGCGTGCAACTCGACGTCGGTTCGCGGGTGCCGATCGCAACCACCGCGATGGGGCGCGCCTATCTCTGGGCGCTGCCCGACGACGAGCGCGCCGCATTGTTGCGCGAGCTGCGCGACCATTACGGCAATCGCTGGCCGCGCATGCGCGATGGCATCGAGCGTGCA
Organism: Bradyrhizobium sp.; assembly: GCA_036721875.1. Classification (GTDB taxonomy): domain Bacteria; phylum Pseudomonadota; class Alphaproteobacteria; order Rhizobiales; family Xanthobacteraceae; genus Bradyrhizobium. The sequence continues at coordinate 1,234 of DAIMKE010000101.1, forward strand.
GGAGAAATGGTCGCGCGTCAGGGCTTCACGATCTCCGCAGGCGAATGGCAGGACGATGTGCACGCGGTCGGCGTGGCATTGAAGCTCAACGACGGAACCGGACCGTATGCCTTCAATTGCGGCGCGCCTGCTTTCCGTTTCACGGAAGATCGCTTGATCAACGACATTGGACCTCGTCTGGTGACGATGGTAAGGAACATCGAGGCAGCGCTGGGCGGCGCAGCCCCGAAATCAAAAAAAGAAGAGAACAAGAAGTTGAAAGCAGGAGGAAAAGTTGCACGTTTGTCCGAGGGGATCAGATAGCGTTCATCACGTCCGGCGAAAATATTCGCACGGTGTCTCGCACTCCATGATCAGCATGGGCGGGACCAGATGATGCAGGCTCAGCTCGCGCAGGGAAATGCTCCCCTGCTCGCGGTTCGCGACATCAGCGTCGTGTTCGGCGGCATCATCGCGTTGAACGGCGTGTCCTTTGACATGCACAAGGGCGCCATCCTCGGCCTGATCGGTCCGAACGGCGCCGGCAAGACGACGCTGTTCAACTGCCTTTCCAGACTCTATCAGCCGAGCTCCGGCGATATCCTGATGGAAGGCTCCAGCATCCTGACGCGCCCGCCGCACAAGATCGCCGAGATCGGCATCGGCCGCACCTTCCAGAACGTCGCGCTGTTTCCCAATCTCTCCGTGCTCGACAATGTTCGCGTCGGCACCCACGCCCGCACGTCGAGCGACATCATTTCGGACTCGCTCCGGCTCGCCTGGGTTCGCCGCGGCGAAGCCGAGGTCAACAGAAAGGTCCATGAGATCCTCGACTACCTCGATCTCAACGACGTCGCCCACACGGTGGTTTCCGGCCTGCCGTTCGGTACCCAGAAGCGCGTGGAACTGGCGCGCGCGCTGGCCGCCGATCCGAAAATCCTGCTGCTCGACGAACCTGCCGGCGGCCTCAACCACGAGGAAGTCTATGTTCTCGGCGATCTGATCCGCCGGATTCGCGACGAACGCCACATGACCGTGCTGCTCGTCGAACATCACATGGGTCTGGTGATGTCGATCGCCGACCATGTCGTCGCACTCAATTTCGGCCGCAAGCTGGCCGAGGGAACACCGGCCCAGGTCCAGGCCGACCCGGATGTCATCAAGGCCTATCTCGGGAGCAAGGACCAATGACCGCGATGCTCAACATCAAGGATCTCCGCGCCTATTACGGCCAGGTCCAGGCGCTGCACGGCCTCAGCTTCTCCCTCAACGAAGGCTCGTTGACCACGCTGCTCGGGGCCAACGGCGCCGGCAAGACCACCACCTTGCGGGCGATCTGCAACATGGTGCGCTCCACCGGCGCGATCGAGTTCGAGGGCAAGTCCCTCTCCGGCAAATCGACCGAAAACGTCGTCCGCCTCGGCATTGCGCATGTACCGCAGGGCCGCGGCACCTTCACCACCATGACGGTGGAGGAAAACCTGCAGCTCGGGGCCATCACGCGCAGCGACACCAAGAACATCGTTGGCGATATCGAGCGCATGTACGCGCACTTCCCGGTGCTCAAGGAGCGGCACACCCAGCAGGCGGGTACGCTGTCGGGCGGCGAGCAGCAGATGCTCGCGGTCGCCCGCGCGCTGATGCTGCGGCCGCGGCTGATGCTGCTGGACGAACCGTCGTTCGGCCTCGCGCCCCTGATCGTGCGCGACCTGTTCAAGATCCTCGGCAAGATCAACCGCGAGGACAAGGTCACCATCCTGGTGGTCGAGCAGAACGCGCAACTGGCGCTCGAACTCGCCGACCAGGCCTATGTCATCGAAACCGGACGCATCGTGATGTCGGGCAATGCCAAGGACATCGCGACCAACGAAGACGTCCGCAAATCCTATCTCGGCTACTGAGGAGCAGGACAAATGGAGCTTTTTACCAACCAGGTCCTGGCCGGCATCGCCACGGGCGCGATCTATGCCTGTATGGCGCTCGCCGTCGTGATGATCTTCCAGGCGATCGACCACCTCAATTTCGCCCAGGGCGAAATGGCGATGTTCTCGACCTTTATTTCCTGGCAGCTGATGCAGTGGGGCATCCCCTACTGGTGGGCGTTCCTCGCCACGCTGATCATCTCCTTTGCCGGCGGTATCCTCATCGAGCGGCTGCTGTTCAAGCCGCTCGCCAAGGCACCGATCCTGACCAACGTCGCCGGTTTCATCGCCCTGTTTGCGATCGTCAACAGCGTCGCCGGCCTGATCTGGGACTTCACCATCAAGCAGTATCCGACCCCGTTCGGATCCGCGCCGTTCCTCGGCAGCCAGCTGATCTCGACCCACCAGGCCGGCATGATCGGCGTCACCGTGCTGCTGCTGATCGCACTTTATCTCTTCTTCCAGTTCACGCGGATCGGTCTTGCGATGCGCGCCGCCGCCTCGCTGCCTGAATCGGCTCGCCTGGTCGGCATCAACACCTCGTGGATGATCGCGCTGGGATGGGGCATGGCTTCCGCCATCGGCGCCATCGCCGGCATCCTGATCGCACCGGTGGTGTTCCTGGAGCCGAACATGATGGGCGGCGTGCTGATCTACGGATTTGCCGCGGCCGTGCTCGGCGGCCTTTCCAGCCCGCTCGGTGCCGTCGTCGGCGGTTTCCTGGTCGGCGTCTTCGAAAATCTCGCCGGGACCTACATTCCCGGTGTCGGTAACGAGTTGAAACTGCCGATCGCGCTTGCGCTGATCATCACCGTACTGGTTGTCAAACCGGCTGGGCTGTTGGGCCGGCCCATCGTGAAGCGAGTTTGATCATGAGCGCTGCTGCAGAAGACGTCGTCACAGAAGCACCGGCCGTCGAGGCCGTTCCGAAGCGAGCCATGACGCTTGGTCTGGGCACCTCGCTGGTGGTGCTGGCCGCGCTGGTTCTAGTCCCGCTGTTCGTCAAGAACTTCATCATCTTCCAGTTGACGATGCTCCTGATCTACGGCCTTGCGGTCCTCGCGCTCAACATCCTGACCGGCGGAAGCGGCCAGTTCTCGCTCGGCCAGAGCGCGTTCTACGCGGTCGGCGCCTATACGTCGGCGATCCTGATGGAACATTTCGGCATGAACTACGCGCTGACGCTGCCCATCGCAGGCGTCGTCTGCTTTGCGTTTGGATTCGTGTTCGGCCAGCCGGCGCTGCGGCTCAGCGGGGTCTACCTCGCTCTGGCGACGTTCGCGCTGGCGGTCGCCATGCCGCAATTGCTGAAGCTGAACTTCTTCGAGCACTGGACCGGCGGCGTGCAGGGATTGGTCGTAACCAAGCCCGACGCGCCTTTCGGCCTGTCGATGTCGCAGGACATGTGGCTGTATTATTTCACGCTCGTGATCACGATCGGGATCTATATCGCCTCGATCAACCTGCTGCGCTCGCGCTCGGGGCGCGCCTTCATGGCGATCCGCGACAATGAGATCGCGGCCTCCGCCATGGGCGTCGACGTCGCACTGTACAAGACGCTGGCGTTCGGCGTCAGCGCCGGCATCACCGGCGTTGCCGGCGGCCTCGGCGCCATCGCGGTGCAGTTCGTGGCTCCCGACGGCTACACCATCACGCTCGCGATCTCGCTGTTCCTCGGCATGGTCGTCGGCGGCGTCGGCTGGCTGCCGGGATCAATCGTAGGCTCCGCCTTCATCATCTTCGTGCCAAACATCGCAGAGCACATCTCCAAAGGTCTCTCCGGCGCGGTGTTCGGCGTCCTGCTGTTCCTCGTCATCTTCCTCGTGCCGCATGGCGCCAGGCAGGTCGCGATGGTCGCCCAGCAGATGCTTGGCAAACTCACGAACAGGTAAGGAACCAACCCAAGAAGAAGCAGGAACCTCAAGAAGAAGCAAAAACTCGAAGAAACAAACTCCCGGCATGGTGAAGTGGAGTGAGTTCATCGACAAGTACATGCCGGGCGCCGACCGCACCGACAGCGCACTCGTCTACGGCTACGGCGCCGCACAGACCCTGGCCAAGGTGCTGGAACTGTGCGGCGATGACCTCTCCCGGGCCAACGTAATGAAGCAGTCGGCAAGCCTGAAGGACTTCGTTCCCGACACGCTGTTGCCGGGCGTGAAGATCAACACCAGCGCCAGCGATTTCGCGCCCATCAGCCAGTTACAGATGCAGCGCTTCAAGGGCGAGAAACGGGAACTGTTCGGCGACATCATCAGCGGCGACGTCGCCTCTCGATAAGACTGCTGTCTAGCTGAGCAGGAAGCCTTCGCAACGAAAGTTGCGGAGGCTTTTTTGCTGGGTATGTCACAAGCGGCCAAGTCCGCCCGTGGCACGTTCATCATTAATATTCCGCAACACGGCACCAAGCAGATCGCCCCCGCGACACCAATCGCGGGGGCTTTTTGTTGCTGGATGCCGCCGAAAGGTATTCAATACGCGTCAAGAGCCGCAAAGCGCTCCTGACACAACAACACCGGCACATTCACCGATCCTAGGGAGATCAAACAATGCTCGTTACCAACTTGCGCCTGGGAGCCTTTTCGGCGGCCCTCGCATTGCTTGCTGCAAGCAGCAGCGGCGCGCTCGCGCAGAAAAAATACGACACTGGCGCATCCGATACCGAAATCAAGGTCGGCAACATCATGCCTTACAGCGGACCCGCTTCCGCCTACGGCGTGATCGGCAAGACCGAAGAGGCCTACTTCAGAAAGATCAATGCCGAGGGCGGCATCAACGGCCGCAAGATCAATTTCATCAGCTATGACGACGCCTACAGCCCGCCGAAAACCGTCGAGCAGGCCCGCAAGCTGGTCGAGAGTGACGAGGTGCTCGTCGTGTTCAATCCGCTGGGCACGCCGCCGAACACGGCGATCCAGAAATACATGAACACGAAGAAGGTGCCGCAACTGTTCGTTGCCACCGGCGCCACCAAGTGGAACGACCCCAAGGACTTCCCCTGGACGATCGGCTGGCAGCCCAACTACCAGAGCGAATCGCAGATCTACGCGAAATATATCCTCAAGAACCACCCGAACGCCAAGATCGGCATCCTCTACCAGAACGACGACTACGGTAAGGACTACCTGAAGGGCTTCAAGGACGGGCTCGGCGCCAAGGGCGCATCGATGATCGTGCTCGAGGAAAGCTACGAGGTCTCGCAGCCGACGATCGACTCCCACATCGTCAAGCTGAAATCCAGCGGCGCCGATGTCTTCTTCAACATCACCACGCCGAAATTCGCGGCGCAGGCGATCAAGAAGAACGCGGAGATCGGCTGGAAGCCGCTGCACTTCCTCAACAACGTTTCGGCCTCCATCGGTAGCGTGATGAAGCCGGCCGGCTTCGAGAACGGCCAGGACATCATCTCGTCCCAGTATTTGAAGGACCCGACCGATAAGCAGTGGGACAAGGATCCCGGCATGATTGCCTGGAACCAGTTCCTGGACAAATACTACCCCGAAGCCAATCGTGCCGATGCTTCGGTGATGTATGCCTATACCGTCGCCCAGGGGTTGGTTCACGTGCTGAAGGCCTGCGGCGACGACCTGACGCGGGCGAACGTCATGAAGCAGGCGGCCAGCATCAAGGACCTCCAACTTGATGGCCTGCTGCCGGGCATCAAGGTCAACACGTCGGCGACAGACTTTGCCCCGATCTCTCAGGTGCAATTGATCAGATTCAAGGGCGATACCTGGGAACGCTTCGGCGAAATTCTCTCGGGTGACGTCGGCGGTTAACGCCTCAAGGCCTGTCTACTAAAGGAGCAGCCCCTGCGGCTTTGCCGCAGGGGCTTACTGTTGTGAGGTTTTCGGCAAGATGGTAAGCACCCGACGTAAGAAGAGCACCATTCAAGGGGCCATGACCATTTGTTCAAATGAAAAGGGAGAGACAGAAATGTCCGCAATCAAAAAACTGGCGGTTCTATCGGCGGCGTTTGGAGTGCTCGCAGCATCGTCGAGCAGCGTGTTCGCGCAAAAGAAATACGATCCCGGCGCGAGCGATACCGAAATCAAGATCGGCAACATCATGCCCTACAGCGGTCCGGCATCCGCCTATGGCGTGATCGGCAAGACCGAAGAAGCCTACTTCAAGAAGATCAACGCCGAGGGCGGCATCAACGGCCGCAAGATCAACTTCATCAGCTATGACGATGCCTACAGCCCGCCGAAAACCGTCGAACAGGCGCGCAAGCTGGTCGAAAGCGATGAAGTTCTCCTCGTGTTCAATCCGCTGGGCACGCCGCCGAACACGGCGATCCAGAAATATCTCAACAGCAAGAAGGTGCCGCAGCTGTTCGTCGCGACCGGCGCCACCAAGTGGAACGACCCGAAGAACTTCCCCTGGACGATGGGCTGGCAGCCCAACTACCAGAGCGAAACCATCATCTACGCCAAGTACATCCTGAAGAATTTTCCGAATGCCAAGATCGGTATCCTCTACCAGAACGATGACTACGGTAAGGACTATCTGAAGGGCTTCAAGGACGGGCTCGGCGCCAAAGCCGCGTCGATGATCGTTGCGGAGGAAAGCTACGAAGTTTCTCAGCCGACCATCGATTCCCACATCGTCAAGCTGAAGGCGTCTGGAGCCGACGTGTTCATGAACATCACCACGCCGAAATTCGCGGCGCAGGCGATCAAGAAGAACCACGAGATCGGCTGGAAACCCACGCACTTCCTCAACAACGTGTCAGCCTCGATCGGCGCCGTCATGAAGCCCGCCGGATTCGAAGCCAGCCAGGGCATCATCTCCTCCGCCTACCTCAAGGACACGTCCGACCCGCAGTGGAAAGACGACGCCGGCATGAAGGCCTTCGATGAATTCCTGACGAAGTATTTCCCGGAAGGTAACCGGATCGATGGAAACGTGATCTATGGTTATACCGCTGCCCAGGGACTTGTTCACGTCCTCAAGGCTAGCGGCGATAATCTGACGCGTGAGAACGTCATGAAACAGGCCGCCAACATCAAGGGACTCGAGCTCGGTGGCCTGCTGCCCGGCATCAAGGTCAACACCAGCCCGACCGACTTCGCTCCGATTTCGCAGGTCCAACTGCAGAAGTTCAAGGGCGAAGCGTGGGAGCTGTTCGGCGAGGTCCTGAGCGGCGACGTCGGCGGCTAACTATTCGAAAATCCAAACGGCCCGTTCGCGGGCCGAGCAGCCCCCGCAGGAGCATCCTGCGGGGGTTTTCTTTTGCGGCGATTGGATGGATAACCTCACTTCCTGTCCATAGCTGCCGTTGCCATCATGACCAACCGGCGTCCTCTCCTGCGTGCAATCTTCGATGCGGCCGTTGCGGCCGCGCATCCCGACGTCGTGCTGTCGGCGCACCTGCGCCCGGCGCCGAAGGGCCGGGTGATTTGCCTTGCCGCCGGCAAGGGCGCGGCGGCGATGGCGGCCGCGGCTGAACGGCATTATCTCGACGCACTCGGGCTCGATCCGGCTCGGCTGACCGGCATCGCCACCACCCGCCACGGCCATGGCGTGCCGACGCGGCGAATCAAAGTGATCGAGGCCGGGCACCCCGTGCCCGACGAAGCCGGGCTGAAAGCCGCCGACGATACGCTGCGGCTTCGCGGCCGAGGCGACCGCGGACGACCTGCTGCTGGTGCTGTTGTCCGGCGGCGGTTCGGCGAACTGGATCGCGCCGGTCGAGGGCATTTCGTTCGCGCAGAAGCAGCAGGTAAACCGCGCGCTGCTGCGTTCGGGCGCACCGATCGGCGAGATGAACATTGTCCGCAAGCACCTGTCGCGGATCAAGGGCGGTCGGCTGGCCCGCGCGGGACAACGCGCCGAGATCGTCACGCTGGCGATCTCCGACGTTCCGCACGACGACCCGTCGGCGATAGCATCGGGACCGACAGTGCCGGACCCCACCACGCTGGCGGATGCCCGCGCATTGGTCGCGCGATATGATCTCGCGATTGATGAAGCCGTCAAACGCGCGCTCGAGGATCCCCGGAACGAGAGCTGCAAGCCCGGCGATCCTGCCTTCGCACGCGCGCAATTCGAGCTGATTGCGAAACCGAAGGCTTCGCTCGATGCTGCGATCAAGGTCGCAAGAGATGCCGGATACGAGGTGATCGGCCTCGGCGCCGACCTCGAGGGCGAGGCGCGCGACGTTGCCGCCGACCATGCGCGGATGGCGCTGAAGGCGCGGAGCGAGGGCAAGCGCACCGCCATCGTCTCGGGCGGCGAGCTCACCGTAACCGTCCGCGGCAACGGCCGCGGCGGCCCCAATCAGGAATATGCGCTGGCGCTGGCTGACCTGCTGAAGGACACCCCCGGCGTCGCGGCGCTGGCGGCCGACACCGACGGCGCCGACGGCGGTGCCGGTAGCGCCTCCGACCCGGCCGGCGCGATCATCGACAACACCACGTTTGCCAAGATGAAGTCGCTTGATCTCGACCCGGCGGCCTACCTCGCCAACAACGACGCAACCCCGTTCTTTTCGGCCACCGGCGATCTCATTCTGACCGGCCCGACGCTCACCAACGTGAACGACGTCAGGGTGATATTGGTCGACCCGAGCTAGGGCCGTGTCCAACTCGATGGACGCAACCGGAGATCAGAATTCGGTTGCGATTTTCGACAGCATTTCCAGCAGCGCAACGCGGTTGGCGGGGCCCAGCAGCGCGTTGAGCCGCGCCTCGTGCTTGGTGGCGACGAGCTTCTTGGCGCGCGTCAGCACCGCCCTGCCCTTGTCGGTCAGAACCAGGATGTGGGAGCGGCGGTCGTTGGTCGAGCGCATCCTTGTGCACAGATCGCGGCTCTCCAGCGCATCCAGCATCGACACGAAGTTCGGCCGGAGAATGCCGAGCGTGTTGGCAATCTCAGTCTGGTTACGGCCGGGATTTTTGTCGAGCAGCAGCAGCACCGAGAACTGCGCCGGCGTCAGTTGCAGCGGCGCGACGCAGCGCAGGAAATCCTCGAATACCTTGAGCTGTGCGCGCTTGAGGGAATATCCGAGCAGCTCGGCGAGTTCGCCCATCTGCAGCGCAGCGCCTTCCGCCCCGCTCTCGACGGATACCTTGCCGCCGGCACGGGAAGGCTTGACGGCATCGGTCGCTGCCTTGGAAACTGTCATCCGTTGAGGCCCGTCATCCCGAAATAGGTCCGCACGCCGCTGGCCTTGATGTTATATTTGATAATTGTTATTGAGTATATCAAATATCGGCGACTTTCAACTGCCGAGATGGGGACAGCCGGCTGACCTAGGTCGAGACCGGCGACGCCGAGGGGAGCGCCGCTCTTGAATACGACGATCATGCTGTTCCTTCTGCAGGACGGCATCACCAACGGTGCGATCTATGCGCTGCTCGGGCTTGCCCTGGTGCTGGTGTTCGCCGTAACCCGCGTCATTCTAATTCCGCAAGGCGAATTCGTCACCTTCGGCGCGCTGAGCTACGCCGTGCTGGCGACGGGCAAGGTGCCGGGCACCGCGTGGCTCGCCATCGCCATGGGCCTGGTAGCCTTTGCGCTCGACCTGTTCGACGCCCGGCGATCGCTGAGGCTTACGCGGGTGGCACGCTCCTTTGCGCTCAACATTGTCCTGCCGGCCGCGATCCTCGCGCTGACTTACGCGCTTGCGGGCCCAACGACGCCGATCGCGGTCAACATCGTACTGTCGCTGTTGATCGTCGCGGCGATCGGACTGTTTCTTTACCGCATCGCGTTCCAGCCGCTCGCCCATACCTCGGTGCTGGTGCTGCTGATCGCCTCCGTCGGCTGCCATCTCGCGCTGCAGGGGCTTGGGCTGGTGTTCTTCGGCGCCGAGGGCCTGCGAGGGCCGGCGCTGTCAAGCGCGGCGCTGACGATCGGACCTCTGCGCTTCACCGGCCAGAGC
>DAIMKE010000102.1:0-11008 GCA_036721875.1 Bradyrhizobium sp.
GCTTTTCCTTGGCGCTGTCGGGAATGATGATGCCGCCCTTGGTCTTCTCCTCGGCATCGATGCGCTTGACCACGACGCGGTCGTGAAGCGGACGGAATTTTGATTTCGCCATGACGTCTCCTGTTGAAGTTCCTCTGAGAAGCTTCGGTTCCGAACGGGTTGCCATTGAAACTGGCTGCAATGCCGGGTATTCGATGCCGTCCCGGGCGGGACGGTTTGCCCCTTAGCAATCGTTGTGTTTGAGTGCTAAACGTGGTGCCGGGAGATATGGCTTGGCGCTGATCCTGTCAAGCAAACAAGGGGGTTAAGGCCTTCTTGAGGCCACTATGGGATGCTGCCACGGAAACCAAATCGGAGTAGCTGCGTAATTTAACGGTCATTGCTCCGGCAGGAGTTTTGCGCTTGGCTGCTTGACGGGAGCGGCTCAAGGAATTGGTCGGGGGAATACGATGTTCAGGTCAGGAAGTGCGCATACGATTGCCAATCTGGCGATCGCGTCGGCGCTGACGATTTTCCTGGGGGCGTGCAGCAGCACGCTGCCGTCGCTGTCGTCCAATCCGGCGCCGGAAGCCGAGCCCGGCGTCGCGCCGGAAATGCCGGCGAGCATCCGCGCCGACGAGATCGTGGGCCGCTGGGGCCTCGCTTCATTCCAGAATCCGAACGACCGTGCTCGCACCGAAGCTGCGGCGCGCGGCCAGTGCAAGCAGCCTTACGTGATCAGCGCCGGTCAGTCCGGCGGCGTCATCATGCATTTGGCCGACCAGGCGACCCCGCAGGAACTGCGGCTGAAGGGCAGCCCGAGCGGCAAGAACTACATCGGCCCCGCGGGCCCGACCCCCGGCGAGCAGGACCGCGAGATCATCTCGTTCGACGGCCGTATCCTGGTCACCCGCTTCATCGACAAGGACGCCGCGGTCCGTTACGGCAACATGGTCTACGTTCGCTGCGCGCCGCGGGCGTGAGGCCGGCACCTTCGCGCTCGTCATGCCCGCGGAGGCGGGCATCCGGTACGCCGCGGCCCCTCCGCTGAATTGCTGGCGCCTCTGGAATACTGGATCGTCCGCCCCAGTGCGCAATTGCGCACAAGGCGGACGATGACAGTGGTGGGCGGACGACCTGAACAAAAAACGCCGGCGTCTAGCCGGCGTTCTCGTTTAATCTGCGCTGACCAGTTCGATCAGTTGAACAGGGCGTCGATGTCGTTCTGCGAGGCGTGACCGTCATCGCCGTCCAGCTTCGGACCGTTGAGCAGCTTGGCGTCGCCTTCACGGGTATCGACGATCTGCGGTGCATGCGCCTTAATGGCGTCGACGCCACCCCAGATTTCCATCATCTCGATGATGTGCTTTTCGATGAACTTCATCGTGTTCATCACCTTGCTGATGCGCTGACCGGTGAGGTCCTGGAAATTGCAGGCCTCGAAGATCGCGACGACCTTTTCCTGGATATCCTCGCTGAGCAGCTTCTGCTGGTCGGGCGAGATGTTCTTGGACAGCGCGGTGGCGGCCTGGTCGATCGCTTCGACAGCCTCGAGAATCTGTTGGGTGGCCTGTTCGGTGCCGCCGACGACGGCGCCGAGTTCGCCATTGACCTTGGCCATTTCCTGGCCGTCAAAGCTGGTGCCGTGCAGGGTTGCGATCTCCCGCTTGGTGCGGTTGATCGCATCGTGAATGAGGTCCAGTTCGACCTTCAGCTTCTCGCACTGCTCGATCTGGGCGCGGTAGGTTTCCAGCAGCGCCTGGGCGTCGGCAACCTCGCGGTTGACCTCCGCGGTAACGGTCGCGGTCGTGGCATCGGCTGTGGCGGCGCGGGCCGGGCTGACGGATGCCATCTGCGCCCGGATGGCGCGCAGCTCGGCCATGATCTCGCGATGCATCGGTCCGATCTCGCCGCCTTCGACAGGCATGGAAATGGGAGCGTCGCCCAAAATGGCTTGTTCGATACGAAAACGCTTGCGAGTAACCGACATGAGTTTTTTCCCACCCCTCTAAATACTTGGGTGTCTTACACCGACGCGGTTTAACGTGAGGTTCACGCCGGAACGTCTCATGGCGGCGCTTTGCCATTAGCCGGATACCAGCGGTTAACCATGGGGTCGCGCGTTCATTCAAAATAAACGCTACCGGGCAAATCCGCCTGCGGTTGACGACGTGGTGAATCAAAACGCCGTTCTCGTTTACCAAACCGATCAGGTTTTCATTTGTATTGATCGCGTGCAACGGCGCCGATCGGTCGCGGTTGCAAACCCGCAGTGACGAAACAGTACAGAGTACGTCGATGTCCGGAAAACTCTCTTTGACGCTCCTTGCGAGCGTGTCATGCCTTTGCTTTGCCGGTGCTGCCGCGGCATTCGATGCCCGGCAATCAGCTGGTGAACGAATGATGTATTCCTACCAGCCGCCGCAGCCTGCGCCGCGCATGGCCTATGCCGGGCGCTCGCAGATGGGCGGTGGCTTCATCGAATTCCTGTTCGGCGATGGGCCGCAGGGCGGGCGCTACCAGCAGCCCTCCTATGAACAGCAGCCCGGCTATGGCGGCGGGCGAATGCTGCCGCCGGCGGACCCGCAGGACGCGATATACCGGCGGGAGGAGCTCGATCCAGCGCAGCGTCCGCTCGATCCGAAATATGAGAAGCAGGTGGTCGAGTACCACGGCAAGGAGAGCCCGGGCACCATCGTGATCGACACGCCGAACAAGTTCCTGTTCCTGGTGCAGGGCGACGGCAAGGCGCTGCGCTACGGCGTCGGCGTCGGCCGTCCCGGCTTCACCTGGTCGGGCGTCAAGACGGTTTCCGCCAAGAAGGAATGGCCGGCGTGGACGCCGCCGCCGGAAATGCTGGCGCGCCGCCCCGATCTGCCGCGGCACATGGAGGGCGGTCCGGAAAATCCGCTCGGCGCGCGCGCGATGTATCTGGGGTCGTCGCTCTATCGCATCCATGGCTCGAACGAGCCATGGACCATCGGCACCAACGTATCGTCGGGCTGCATCCGGATGCGCAATGAGGACGTCATCGATCTCTATGGCCGCGTCAGCGTCGGCGCCAGGGTCGTCGTGATCTGATCAAGGCATCGCCCCGAATTCGACGCTTCACAAAAAACGGCCGCCCGATGGGGCGGCCGTTTCTCATTTCCGGATCGTGCGCCGGTTACGCGTAGTCGCCGTCGCCGTCGCCGTCAACGCCGTCGCCGTCGTGATCCATGTCATCGCCATCGTCGTCATACGAGCCCTGATCGAAGAAGCCCTGCCGCGAACCGGAATCGCTGTTGTCGGCGCGCTGGCCGGACGAGCCGATGTCGTTGATCCCGGCCTCACGCGCCAGATTGCCGCCGGACTGATCGCCGCCCCACGGCCTGCGGTCTTCGATGCCGCCGCTGTGGTTCGCGGTGTCGCCGAAGCTCTGCTGGTTGCCGCTGCCGCCGCCCATCATCGAACGCAGGCTGCTGGCCAGCATCGAGCCACCGACCACGCCAACGGCTGCCGCAGCCGCCGTGCCGAGGAACGAGCCGCCACCGCCGCCGAACGCAGACTGCTGCTGCGGCGGTTGCGCGCCATAGGGCTGGCCATAGGCCGGCTGACCGTACTGTCCGCCAGGCTGGCCCTGCGGCAGGACCTGGCCGGTGTTCCACGCCGGACGGCCGTCGCCGATCCCGGGCGCGCGAACATTCGGCACCGAGCCTTGGCCCTGGCCATGCTGCTGGCTCTGCCCGAAAATGGTATCGCGCATCGAATCGAGGAATCCGGCGGGTTGATTTTGCTGCTGGCCGATCGCCGCTTCCAGTTCCTGGATACGGCTGTCGGCTTGTTTCAGCGCCTCGTCCTGCACGAGCGTGGTTTGCACCAGCGCGTAGACGGCGTTGGGCGCCTTCTGCAGGCCCTGCATGATCGCAGACATCGCCTCGGAATCGCGCGGCGTGTTCTCCAGCCTGGTCAGCCGGTTGAAAAGATCGTCAATCAGTTGGCGTTCTTGCGGTGTCATGGCCCTCTCCTTCGCGTCGAAAACGTCATCGATGCGCGGGGGAGATGTAGGTGGGTTTTGTGTCGCAAGTAGTGGGAGGGCGAATTAAATTTCGGTATGCGACAAAACGGCCGGTCGGTTTTCGCGAACCTCGTCAGCCCAGTGTAACATTGTTCGCCGCCAGCAGCGGCGGAAAGTGGTCGCCGGCAAGCCAGGCGTGTTCGGCCTCGCGCTGGGTAGTGAGGGGATCGAGACTTCTGAGTGTGTCGTCGACGAAACCCGGGTGGCACATCACGAGACCGCCATCTGGCATATCCGCGATGAACAGCCGCATCAGCTCGCCGAAATCGGGCGAAGCCGTAAAGTCATAGGCGCCGCCAAAGGCCGGATTGAAGGCGATGCCGGCCGCCGTCGCGCGCCGGCGGAATTGCGCGCTGAGCACATCGAGCACCAGCGCCTTGGGTGCACCGAGCCGTTTTGCCAGCGGCCCATTTCTGCCGCCCTGGCGCACCCAGGCGCCGGGCGCCGTCGCCTTCACCGCGGCCAGGAATCCGTCGCGCACCTGCGGAAACAGCTGCACGTGCTGGTGGCCGTCGACGAAATCGGGTGCGCGCCCGAACAGCTCCTTGAAGGCCGCGAGTTGCGCCAGCAGTTCGTCCTCGATCAAGCCGGGATCGAGCCGCCGCAGCAGGCCCGATCGCAGCATGGCCGGAAACGGCAGGAACAGTCCGCCATGGAGCGGCCGAAAGTGCATCGACAGTGGGCGGAACGGCGCTGTCAGTGTCGCGTGCAGGCCGATGGCGCAGCGCGGGCTCGCGGCCGCAACAGCCTGCAATTCCGCGACCTCGTTGCGGCCGATCGCAGGACCCACCACCATCACCGACGTCGCATTGAGACGGCCGCGGGAGATCAGGTCGCGAATGGCGCGGTTGACGCCCTCGGCCAATCCGTAGTCGTCGGCGCACAGCCAGATCCGTCGCGGCGGCGCGGCGTCGTTCATTCGGCGGCGGTCCGCTCGGTGGCATCAGCGCTGGTCTCGCCATTGGCGCGCTTTTCGGAATGCTCGGCGACGAAATAGATCGGACGCGCCTTCAGCTCCGACAGGATCTTGCCGATATATTCACCGACGATGCCGATCATGATGAGCTGCACGCCGCCGATCGTCATCAGGCCGATCATCAGCGAGGGATAGCCGGGCACCTGCTTGCCGGTGGTCAAGACCTCCCAGAGAATGGTCAGGCCGAAGATGAAGGCGGAGAGCGCGAGCAGTACGCCAAGCAGGCTCGCAAACCGCAGCGGCGCCACCGAGAACGACGTCAGTCCCTCGATCGACAGGCCGATCAGGCGACCCGGGCTGAAGGTGGTGACGCCGTGCGCGCGCGGCGCCGGTTCGTAGTCGACGCGGATCTGGCGGAAGCCGATCCAGTTCGACAGGCCCTTGAAGAAGCGGTTGCGCTCGGGAAGCTGCCGCAGCGCCGTGGCCGCGCGCGGCGAGAGCAGGCGGAAATCGCCGGCGTCCTCGGGGATCTTCTGCCGGGCACCCCAGTTGATCAGCGCGTAGAAACTGTGCACCGCCCGGCGGCGCAGGAATGATTCATTGTCGCGATGCGCCTTTGCCGTATAGACGACGTCGTAACCGTCATCGATCCAGTGCGAGACGAGTTTTTCGACCAGGCTCGGCGGATGCTGGCCGTCGCCGTCCATGAACATGACGGCGCCGAGCCGGGCATGGTCGAGGCCCGCCATCAGCGCGGCCTCCTTGCCGAAATTGCGCGACAGCGACACCACCTGGATGTCGAGCGCTTCGGCCGGCAGCGAGCGCGCTATCGCAAGCGTGTTGTCGGCGCTGCCGTCGTCGACATAGACGACTTCGCTGGCAAGGCCGTAGCGCCCCTTGAGCGTGCGCGCGAGACCGGTCAGCCGCTCGTGCAGCATGGCGAGCCCGGCCGCCTCGTTGTACAGCGGCACGACAATCGACAGGCCCCGCGCCGCGGCGCTCGCCGCGGTGGTGGACAGGCCGGAAACGTCAGAGCCCAGCGTCATCGATCAGGTCCCAGTTAAATCCCGAGCTTTGGATCCCGTGTTGCGGCATGGGATCGCGCCATGCCTCAAACAGCATATGCTACATGCCGCAAGCTGTCGCAACGATGAACAAGCGGCAGCCTTATTGCCGCAAGAACGCCTCGAGCCGGGCAAATAGCGGGTTTTCGCGGTCGAGCACGTAATCGAGCGAGGCGATCGAGACCGTGTCGGCGCCGTGCTCGCGCAGGAAGCTGCCGAGGGTGTAAAGGTGCGTCGGCGGGCAGTGCAGCGTCAGCATGCCGGAGGAGGTCGGGCCGCCGAACGGCGCCACCACGCCGAAGCGGTTGTGGGCCTCGGTCAGCAGCGCGTCGTTGCAGCCTGCGAAGCGCGTTCGCACCTCGCGGTACTTGCTGGCGCGGGCGCGCGCGGCGATATGATCCAGGATGACGCGCGCGGTCTCGCGGGCTTCACCCGACCAGTCGGCGTCCCTGGACGCCACGAGGTTGGCCTGGCTGCGCAGGATCACGCCGTCGTCGAGCACCTTCAGCCCGTTGGCGGCCAGCGTCGCGCCTGTGGTCGTGATGTCGACGATCATCTCGGCGGTGCCGACGGCCGGCGCGCCTTCTGTGGCGCCGGCACTTTCGACGATGCGGTAATCGACCACGCCGTGGGATGCGAAGAAGTTGCGGGTCAGGTTGATGTACTTGGTGGCGACCCGCATGCGGCGATTATGCTGCGCGCGAAAGCCCGTGGTGACATCGTCGAGATCGGCCATCGTACGGACGTCGATCCAGGCCTGCGGCACTGCCACCACGACATTGGCGCTGCCGAAGCCGAGGCTGTCGATCAGCAACACCCGCCTGTCGGCATCCGCAATGCTTTCCCGCAACAGGTCTTCGCCGGTGACGCCGAGATGCACCATGCCGCGCGCGAGCTGCGAGGCGATCTCGCTGGCGGAGAGATAGGCGATCTCGACATTGTCGAGGCCGGTGATGGTGCCGCGATAGTCGCGGGCGCCGCGCGGCTTGGCGAGCGAAAGGCCTGCGCGCGTGAAAAACGCCTCGGCGTTTTCCTGCAGGCGGCCCTTGGAGGGAACGGCGAGAACGAAGGGGGCGCTCATGCGAGGCTCCCTTTCGCGGCAAGCTGCGTCATGGCCTCGACCCAGATCGAAAACCCGACGGCTGCGATCGGCGTGGCCGAGCCGAGCTGGCTCATCAGGCCATCGTAGCGGCCGCCCGCCACCAGCGGTTCGACGCCGTTGCCCAAGGTATTTTTCTGGGCGTGCAGCTCGAATTCGAAGCCGGTGTAGTAATCGAGCCCGCGGCCGAACGAGGTCGAGAAGCGTGTCAGCCTGGTGTCGATGCCGCGCGCGGCCATGAAGCCGACGCGGCTTTCGAACTGATCGATCGCAGCCGTCAGGTCGAGTTTTGCGTCCGACGCCAGGGCGCGCAGTTGCGCAACGGATTCATCGGGATCGCCCGCGATCGCAAGAAAGCGCTTGATGATGTCGAGCGCGTCGCGCGGCAGCGCGCCACCCTTCAGCGTCGACTGCTCCAGAAAGCGGTCGGCGATTTCGGCGACCGTGCGGCCGCCGACATTGGTGGTGCCGGCGATCGACATCAGGTCGGTCACCAGCGCCAGCGCCGCCTTGCGGTCGGAGCCGGCAAGCGCTGCCAGCACGCCCTCATATTCGTTGCGGCCGGGGGCTGCCGCGAGCGTCAGCCGCTCGATGTCCTCGGCGAGGCTGACCTTGCGGTTGAAGTCCTTGATCAGCCGCCGCCGCCAGACCGGGTAGAGGTCGAGCGCGTCGATCAGCGCCGTGAACAGGGCTACGTCGCCGGTGCGGATTTCGACGTCCTTCAATCCGCATGCGGCGGTGGCCTCCAGTGCCAGCGCCAGCATTTCCGCGTCCGCCGCGGCGCGGTCCTGGCGGCCGAAGGATTCGATGCCGGCCTGCAGGAACTCGCTCGGCCGGCCGCCGCGATAACGAAACACCGGCCCGAGATAGCTGAAGCCAGCCGGCTGCCCGGCGCGGCCGGAGGCGAGATAGTCGCACGCGACCGGGATGGTCAGGTCAGGGCGCAGGCAGAGCTCTTCGCCGGAGGCGTCGGTGGTCAAATACAGGCTCTTGCGGATGTCCTCGCCGGAGAGGTCGAGGAACGGCTCGGCCGGCTGCAGGATCCCGGGCTCGGCCCTGACGTACCCGGCCTGCGCAAACGACAACAGCAGCGCGTCCGCCCAGGCGGCGGATCCGGCAGCACGATCGTTGGCGGCGGTAACGGTCATTTCGACGTCCGAATGGCAAGAAGGCCGGGTTTCCGGGCTTTCCGAGGTAAGTTGGCGCAGCCCTTACCATGGCCGAACCGGGGTTTCGACAGGGTTTGGCCGAGTGGCTTAATGATTGGGAGCGTTAACGATTTTGCGGTGGCTTGGCTAGCTGGGAGGTCTCGGGGCGCCGGGAGTTGGCTGGTTGGATGGCAAATATTGCTAAAGTTTGTGGTTTTGCTAAAAGTGGGTGAAAGGGGTTCCCACGATGAACATGAACGTCTCCCTAACTGATGAACTTGGCGAGTTCGTCAAAGCCAAGGTCGAAAGCGGTCGTTACACCTCGGCAAGCGAGGTTGTGCGCGAGGCTCTGCGGATCATGGAGCAGACGGAAGAGGCACGGTTGGCTTTCCTGCGAAATGCTTGGGCAGCGGGCCAGGCGAGCGGCGATGCGGGCCCGGCCGATTTTGCCGATATCAAAACGCAAGGTCGGGCGTTGCTGAAGGCGGGCGGCAAGTAACTTGGGTGAGGTTCGTCTTTCCCGGTTAGCGCAGCGCGATCTCCTGGAAATCTGGATTCGCATTGCGGCCGATAAAGGTGCGGCGACGGCCGACAACTGGATCGATCGCATTGAAGCCCGATGCCACCAACTGGCGGAATTTCCCGAGTCTGGGCCGCATCGCCCCGACATTGCCGACGATGCGCGCGGATGCTGGTGATTGCGCGATGGCTGGCGCTCTACGAGATCACGAACGACAGTGTGCGCATCATTCGCATCGTCGATGCTGCCCGTAATCTGGGCGAATTGGACCTGTCCGGCGAGTGAGAGCGTGGCGGTAGCTCTGTACGCTTATCCCGGCCCCCGCCAGTCCCCCAGCGCGGCCTGCACCAGCGCCAGCGCGGCGACGCCGGCCGTATCCGCGCGCAGGATTCGCGGCCCCAGGGAGAGCCGCAGCGTTTTTGGCTGCCGCAGCAGCAGCGCGCGTTCGTCTTCGGCAAACCCGCCCTCGGGGCCGATCAGGATGTCGATCCCGGCCGTATCAGCCAAACCCTGTTGCAGCGCCTGCAGCGGATCCGCCACCTCCGCAGCTTCGTCGCAGAACACCAGCAGGCGTGTCTGTTCGCGCGCGCCGAGATAGCGGTCGAGCGCCACCGGCGCTGCGACATCGGCGAGGCTCAGGATGCCGCATTGCTCGGCGGCCTCGATGACATTGGCGCGCATCCGCTCGCCGTTGACGCGCGAGACCTGGGTGTGACGGGTCAGGACCGGCTGCAGTCTCGAGGCCCCCATCTCGACCGCCTTCTGCACCATGTAGTCGAGCCGGGCGTGCTTTAGGGGTGCAAAGACGTAGGCGATGTCGGGCAGGCGGTCCTGCGGCCGCGTTTGGGCTGCGATGGTCAAACCCTCGGGCCGCTTGCGGCCCTCGATCTGTGCCCGCCATTCGCCGTCGCGGCCGTTGAACACCAGGATGCCGTCGCCGGAACCGAGCCGCAGCACGTTACCCAAATAGTTGCTCTGGTTGCGTTCCAGCGCGATTCGCACGCCCTCCCGCAAGGGGGCGTCGACGAACAGGCGAGGGGCACGAAAATCGAGATCAGGCATTTGTGATGTTCCGTTACCGGGCGCTTTTAGCCCAAAAGCGGGCGGATTCGGCCTTGTTTTTACGTTTCGACGTGACCCTACGCCGCGCTGCCGCCCTAATCGACGGGTTGTTAAGCGCCGGCAGGAATCGTAAAAAGTACATGTCAAATCTGCTTCGTTCGGACGCCCCCGGGTTGCCTTGGACCTTGCCGGAGAAACACGCTTCATGATCCGCCGCCTGATGATGCCGCTGACCGTTGCCGTCGTGACCCTTCACGCGGGCCACGTCCTTGCGCAGACCCCGTTTCCGGCGCCGTTGCCCAACCAGGGCGCCGCGCCTGCGAATGCTTCGCCGTTCCCGCCGGTGAATGGCGCCGCGCCGGTCCAGAGTGCGGCGCCGGTTTCCGGCGCCTCGGTGTTCGATCGTGGCGCCGCGCCAACGGGCGGCATGCCGGCAGGGGGCGGAATGGCGCCTGCGGGCGGTCCGCCACAGGCGGGCGGCGCGGCCGATGCCTGCATGAAGGGGTTCGTTCCCCTGCGCGAAGAGGCGGAGAAGCGCGGCAAGATGATCAAGGCCGCGAGCGACCGCAAGGCGTCGCCCGACGAGGCCTGCAAGCTGATCGGTAATTTCGGCCAGGCCGAAGTCAAGATGATCAAGTACGTCGAGACCAACGCGGCCAAGTGCGGAATTCCGCCGCAGATCGCCGACCAGCTTCGCAACGGCCACAAGAACACCGAGAAGATGCAGAAGCAGGTCTGCGGCATGGCGGCGCAAGTGCAGGCGCGGGGGCCGGCGGGTCCGAGCCTGAGCGAAGTCCTGGGCTCTTCGGCGGCGATGCCTGAAGCGCAGCCCGTGAAAAAGGGCGGCAGCACCTTCGATACGCTGAACGGCAACGTCCTCTCCCGATGATCCGCGCGAGATGAGCGACGCGACCGCCCGCGTTGCCGATGCGACCGGCAACTGGGTCGATACGCGTGCGCCGTCCTGGTCGCGGCCCTATCTGCGGCTCGCCCGCTTCGACCCTCCGATCGGATCATGGCTGCTGTTGATGCCGTGCTGGTGGTCGGCGGCGCTCGCCGCCGGTGTCGCGCACGATGTCAGTCAATTGCCGCTGGTGATCGCGTTTTTTTTCATCGGCGCCTTCGTGATGCGCGGTGCGGGGTGCACCTGGAACGACATCACC
>DAIMKE010000103.1:0-2983 GCA_036721875.1 Bradyrhizobium sp.
GACGCCACGCGCCACACGGCCAAGGACGTCGGCGACGAGCCGCTGATGCTGGCTGGCCATCTGCCTGTCGTGGTGGCGCGCAAGCGCGCCGAGGGGGTCCCGCTGGTGCGTGCGCAGGGCGCGACCGTGATCGTGATGGACGATGGCTTCCAGTCACCGGCGGTCGTCAAGGACGCGTCCCTGATCGTGATCGATGCCGGACGCGGGATCGGCAACGGGCAGGTGTTTCCCGCGGGCCCGCTGCGCGCGCCGCTGCAGCCGCAACTGGCGCGCACCGACGCGCTGATCATTGTCGGCAATGGCGATGCCGCCGCACCGGTCGCAGCCGCGATAGCCGCGCAGGGCAAGCCGGTGCTGCAAGCGCACCTGAAGCCGGACGCGGCGCAGGTGGCCTCGCTTCGCGGCAAGCGCGTGCTGGCGTTTGCCGGCATCGGCGATCCCGCGCGATTCTCTGGCACGCTGCGCGCCAGCGGCGTCGACGTCGTCCGCGAGCGCGCCTTCGCCGATCATCATCCCTATTCGCGAGCCGAGATCGAAACTCTGATCGACGAGGCAAGACGCGACGCACTGACACTGGTGACGACGGAAAAGGATCTGGCGCGGCTGCGGCAGGGCGATAGCCTGCCGGATTGGGCGCAGCAAATCGTGCCGTTCGCGGTGACGCTGGAATTCGACGACACAGCGCTGCTGCGCAAGTTCGTCGCCGAGTGGCTGTTCAAGGCGCGTGAGCGGCGATTCACCCTCACTGATTCCGGATAAGAACCAACCGACCGTCCTCGACGCCGGCGATCAGCGCGCGCTTTCCGCCGAGCTTGACGGCCCCGATGTTTGTCACCATCCGCGCAGGCAAATGCACACGAGCTATGTCGCGGACTTCAGGCGTAAAACCGATGATCCGCAGCGTTCTCCGATCCAGGCTGGGCACCGCGAGATCGGGGTGGCCGTCTCCATCGAAGTCGGCCGTCCAACTCAAACCGAGCGCGCGCGAACCGATGAAATGATTCGACACGTCGGCGATCTCGATGACCTTGGTCAGCCTCCGGTCCTTCCATGACCATAGCTCGAGACGTCCGACGACATGCGGCTGCCGTACCAGCGCGATATCGGTCGTACCGTTGCCGTCATAGTCCGCGATCCCCGCCGGGTTCAGCCACGCATGCGCACGACCGATCGGCGGTGTTTCGGCGGCGATGGTCATGCGGTCGGCGTCGATAACGGCGAGCGCCGATCCGCGATCGAGATATGATTTGACCACCACGATCCAGTCGCGTCCGTCGATCGAAGCGATGCGCGGGGAGATATCCTCGAACACCGCGTCGCGGCCGAGCGTCACGCTGCCGTGCCGCCCATCACGCCGCTCGATTACCAGACTGCCGGCTTCGATCGCATCGCCGAGAACGCCGTGGTCGTAGCGGCTGGTGGGCGCCGCAAGCCAGGCGCGGGCGACCTGTGCGGTGCCGACCATCATTCGGCCGTCGGGAAGGGCGTCGTGCGGAAGCTTGGGTCGATCGGGCGGACTCGCGGGAACGAGCTTTGCAGCATCGTTTGCGAGCTGATACCAACTGGGTCCGACCGCGATCCGGACGGCGGCGCCGTCAACGTCGATTGCCGTCACGCGACCTGATGTCGGCACGATATCGGCGCGCCATTGCGCCGCGGCGGGTACGATGAAGACGATCCAGCAGAGCAGGGCGGCGCGTAGCAGCATGGCGACCGATGTCAGTCGTCTGCGGAGCGCCGGACAAGGCGCAAAGCGCGGGCTTGCCCTCAATTGCAACTAGCTCTGCGTCTTCAGCGCGCCGGGATAGTGCCGCTGCAGCACGGCGGACGGCACCGAATAGGCCTCCTGCAGGTCGACGCTCCAGTACTTCAACTCGTCGAGCGGGATCCGCACGTCGGTGATGGCGCAGCGCACATAGGTCCCCGGCGAGATCACGCGGAAATCGCCGTCCAGATATTGCACCTGCGCTTCGCCATGTCCCGAGGGACCGAATTTATTGAGCACCGTCAAACTCTCCGATGGGCCGGCTCGTAAGACCAAGGCCTAAGTGTATTTTCCACGGTTCGATCTATCATAAATAGGCAGGGTTGTCCGCCCACGAAAGCCCACCGACTTGTGATGATTTGCCGCCCAGCCTGCATGATAGCCTGAGTTCCGCCCTACCGCAGCGCCACAACCGTTCGTCCGAAACCAATGCGCCTCCTGTCAGCCGCGCTATTCCTGACGCTCCTCGCTGCGGCCTGCCGCACGGATGCCGCGCCGCTGCCGTCCCCGAGCCAGGTCGATATCCCCGCGGCCAACCTGATCCTGCATGCGCAGCTCTACAAGCCCGACGGGGACGGGCCGTTTCCAACCGTGATCGCGCTGCACGGCTGCGGTGGATTGAGCGGGGATCCGCAGCCGGTGCCGGCACGCTACCGTGACTGGGCGAAGCGGCTGTTGAAGACCGGGCATGCGGTGCTGCTGCCGGACAGTTACGGCTCGCGCGAACTCGGTCCGCAATGCCGCGTTAACGAAAGTCGCGTGCACGCGCGCCGCGAGCGGGTGGCCGATATCAAGGCGTCGCGGCTATGGCTGCTGCAGCAACCCTGGGCGGCGCATGACCGCATCAGCCTGATCGGGTGGGCCAATGGCGCCAGTGCCGTGCTGTGGGCGGTGCGTCCGCAGTTATTGTCGCGCGGCACCGGGCCGGATTTCCGCTCCGCGATTGCATTCTATCCGGATTGCCGGCTCTCCTCCGGCCTCGGCTGGAGCACGCGCGTGCCGACGCTGCTGCTGATCGGCGCGAAAGACGACGTCAGTTCGCCGCAGTCCTGCCGCCAGATGGTGGAGGGCGCCCGCGGCCGCAGCGCGCTGACGCAGATCGTGGTCTATCCCGGGGCGCCGCACGATTTCGATCTCGCCGGCGTTCCGCTGCGTGCGATTGCCGGCGCCGACGCCGCGTTGCCCGAACGTGGGCATATTGGAACAGACGCGCAAGCG
>DAIMKE010000103.1:2993-10981 GCA_036721875.1 Bradyrhizobium sp.
ATCCGATGCGCAAAAGCGCGTCGTGGAATGGCTGGCGCGTTAAAACAGGCTTCCCTGGTCGACTGGCTTTGTCACGCGCTTGGCCGCGATCGTCTTGTTCTCGCGCGGCTCGGCGTTGGCCGGGCTTGATGGGGCCGTCGTCGCGGGCGGCCGATCGGCATCCGCGGTGGCGCCGACGTGGCCGTCGGCGAATTCGATCGAAAGATGCGCGCCGGGGCCGATCGCGGTGGCGGCATGGACGGCGTGGCC
The DNA here is from genome assembly GCA_036721875.1 of Bradyrhizobium sp. Taxonomy (GTDB): domain Bacteria; phylum Pseudomonadota; class Alphaproteobacteria; order Rhizobiales; family Xanthobacteraceae; genus Bradyrhizobium. The sequence goes on from DAIMKE010000103.1 coordinate 3,243, forward strand.
CTGCTGGTCACGCACCAGCGCAAAGCCGCGCGCGAGCACGCCGCGATACGACAGCGCTGCCAATAATTGCCCGCTGTGGTTCACACGTGCCTCGAGCCGCTGCATCGCGGTCGCGAGGGCGCGGCGGGCACGCTCGGTCAGCCGTTGCGTGCGTTCGCGGTCGCGCGCAATCGCATTACGCTGCGCCTGGGCGTTGGAGAGCCTTGACGCCTTGAGCCTGACCTCCAGTCCGGCAAAGCGATCGCGCCGGCTGCGCAGCAGCGCGCGGGCGGAAAGCCTGATGCGTTCGCCGGAGACGATGAGGCGCTGGTTGGCGTGGGCGACTTGTCCGCGCAGCACCTTCAGCGTCAGCCCGGCGCTTATTTGCGAAAACCGGCGGTGGTGCGCGTGGGTATTCGCCTTCAATCCGCGGGGCAGGGCGGCGCCGAGATGGTCCAGCCGCTGCCGCGGGATCGCGAGCAGTTCGCCGGCGCCAGGCAGGGCACGCGCGGCGGCGCGAAGCTCATTGCGGCGGCTCTCCTGGCCGCGCTGCCAGCAGATCACCGTACGCCGCGCCAGGCTTTCGACCTCGACGAACAATTCGCTGCGGACGGGCACTGCCATTTCGGCGGCCGCGGTCGGCGTCGGTGCGCGCTTGTCGGCGGCGAAATCGATCAGCGTAATATCTGTCTCATGGCCAACGGCGGAAATCAGCGGGATCATGCTGTCGGCCGCGGCGCGAACCACGATCTCCTCGTTGAACGACCACAGATCCTCCAGCGAGCCGCCGCCTCGTGCCACGATCAGAAGATCGGGCCGCGGAATCCGGCCCCCTTCAGGCAGCGCGTTGAAGCCGCGAATGGCGGCGGCAACCTGCTCGGCCGAGCCTTCGCCCTGCACCTTGACCGGCCACACCAGCACGCGCCGGGGAAAGCGGTCCTGCAGCCGGTGCAGGATGTCGCGAATCACCGCGCCGGTCGGCGAGGTGACGACGCCGATCACTTCCGGCAGCCACGGCAGCAATTGCTTGCGCGCCTCATCGAACAGGCCCTCGGCCGCGAGCTTCTTCTTCCGTTCCTCCATCAGCGCCATCAGCGCGCCGATGCCGGCGGGCTCGAGCGACTCGATGACGATCTGGTATTTCGACGAGCCCGGGTAGGTCGTGAGCTTGCCGGTGGCGATCACCTCGAGCCCTTCCTGCGGCTTGAAGCGCATCCGCGCGTGGGCGAACTTCCAGATCACGGCCTCGATCTTGGCGCTCTCGTCCTTCAGCGCGAAATAGCAGTGACCGGAGGAGTGCGGTCCGCGAAAGCCGGAGATTTCGCCGCGCACGCGCACATGGCCATAGGCGTCCTCCACCGTCCGCTTCAGCGCGGACGACAGTTCCGAGACGGTGAATTCAGGGGCGTTGATCAGGTTATCAGCAGGCATATCAGGGCTTAGAATCGGCCTTTTCCGGTGCTTCCGCAAGGTCTGGATATGGTGGTGGCGGCGCCGGGGCACATATCCACACAGGAATAGACCCATTGTTGCGGCCGGCCCCCGCCGTGCTAAACCCTCGCGCAATTGCCGGCAACCCTCCACTTGGCTGCATTCCCATGAACATCCTCCTGCTCGGTTCCGGCGGCCGCGAACACGCTCTCGCATGGAAGATCGCGGCGTCGCCGCTCTTGACCAAATTGTGGTGTGCGCCGGGCAATGCCGGCATCGCCCGCGAAGCGGAATGCGTCGCGCTCGATGTCGCCGACCACGCCGTCGTGATCGAGTTCTGCCGGCAGAACGCCGTGGATTTCGTCGTGGTCGGTCCGGAGACACCGCTTGCTGCGGGGATCGTCGACGATCTCGCCGCGGTTGGCATCAAGGCATTTGGGCCGGGCAAGGCTGCGGCGCAGCTCGAAGGCTCCAAGGGCTTTACCAAGGACCTGTGCAGCGAGTTCAATATTCCGACCGGCGCCTATCGCCGCTTCGATAACGCCGCCGACGCATTGGCTTACGTTCGCGCGCAGGGCGCGCCGATCGTGGTCAAGGCCGACGGGCTCGCCGCCGGCAAGGGCGTCGTCGTGGCAAAAACTCTGGCGGAAGCCGAAGCGGCCATTGCCATGATGTTCGAGGGCGGATTCGGCTCGGCCGGCGCCGAGGTCGTGATCGAGGAGTTCCTCGAAGGCCGCGAGATCAGCTTTTTCGCACTGTGCGACGGCGACACCGCGATCGCGCTCGCCTCCGCCCAGGACCACAAGCGGGTGTTCGATCATGACGAGGGACCGAACACCGGCGGCATGGGCGCCTATTCGCCGACGCCGTTCGTGACGCCTGAGGTGCACGACCAGATCATGGCGCGGATCATCCTGCCGACGGTGGCTGGCATGAAGAAGCGCGGCATGCCTTTCAAGGGGGTGCTCTATGCCGGCGTGATGCTGACGGCGCAGGGTCCAAAGCTGTTCGAATACAATGTCCGCTTCGGCGATCCCGAATGCCAGGTGCTGATGCTGCGGATGATGTCCGACATCGTGCCGGCGCTGCTGGCGTCCCGCGACGGGCAGTTGAAGAACTTCGACGTCCGCTGGTTTCCCGAGCCGGCCGTGACTGTCGTGATGGCGGCGAAGGGTTATCCCGGCGACTACAGGAAGGGCACGCGCATCGAGGGTCTCGACGACGCCGCGAAGATCGAAGGCGCGGAAATCTTTCACGCCGGCACGGTGGCGAAGGATGGCGCAATTCTCGCCAATGGCGGCCGCGTGTTGAACGTCTGCGCTTCGGGCAAGACCGTGCTGGAAGCGCAGCAGCGCGCCTACCAGTCCGTCGATCGGATCAAATGGCCTGACGGTTTCTGCCGCCGCGACATCGCCTGGCAGGCGGTGGAGCAGGAGCGGGCGAAGGGCTAACCCCGGCGAACACAGCCGTCAAAGCATGTCGCCGACGGCCTTCGTCATCTCGGCTGCAGAGAACGCCCGCAGCGATTCGGTGCGAACATTGCCGAGTGCGCAGAGGCTCAATGTGAGCGACATGAAGGATTCCTCATCTGGCGCGTCCAAAATGGTCACGATGTCAAAGCGCCCCTGCGTCCAGAGTATCTCCCTCACCGTCACGCCGAACGTCTTCGCCATTGCCTTGAAGGCTTCCGCGCGCTTCGGCGACTCCTTGGCGTTGCGGATTCCCTGCTCCGTGAAATTCGCGAGCACGACATAAGCTACCATGGCTGTCCTCCCCGGTTGGGTCCCGCACAATTGGGACGAGGAAGTCGCGCACGGAGCTTGCCACAGTACCTGCGGAGCTGCCACCGGCTCGATAAGGGTCAGCGGGCGTGACTTATCCGGCCGCGTTGTGGGGGACGCGTGCGCTGCGCGCCCCCGTCGTCAAGCCCGGCAATGACACGGCTGGTGTTGCGCCATTGCGTGCGCCGCTACAGCAGATCCCCGCCTGCCGCGCTTGCCGTCGTCCCATGCTCGCGGAACGCCTTGATAACGTTCTTGCCGATCTTCCACTTGTGCACTTCGTCGGGACCGTCGACCAGCCGTTGCGCGCGCACCTGGGTGTACCACTTCGCCAGCGGCGTATCCTGGCTGAAGCCGAGCGCGCCGTGGAGCTGGATCGCGGTGTCGATCACCTTGTGCACCATGTGCGCATGGAATATCTTTGCGATCGAATTTTCCTGACGGATATCGAGGCCCTTCTCCGCCTTGTAGGCGATGTGCAGCAGCATCAGGCGGCCGATGTAGAGTTCGCTGGCGCAATCGGCGAGCATGAATTGCACGGCCTGGCGGTCGGCGAGCAACTGGCCGAAGGTCGAGCGCTTGGTCACGTGGGCTGCCGCCATGTCGAGCGCGCGCTGCGCCTTGGCGACGTTGTGCATGCCGTGGCGCAACCGGCCATAGGCGAGGCGGTGCTGGCCCATGTTGAAGCCGTTGCCCTCGCCGCCGACCAGATTGTCGGCCGACACCTTGAGATCCCTGATCTCGATCTCGGAGTGGCCGCCATGGATCACGTCGTCATACGGGCCTTCGATCGCCATGTTCGCGACGTTGCGCTTGATCTTGTAGCCGGGGTTCGGCAGCTCGACGAGGAAGGTCGAGTATTGCTTGTGCCGTGGGGCGTTCGGGTCGGTCTTGGCCATGACGAGTGCCATGTCGGCGACGCTGGCGGAGGAGGAAAACCACTTCTCGCCGTTGAGGATGTAGTTCTCGTTGCCGTCCTTCACAGCAGTGGTCTGCATGCCGGTGGCGTCGGCGCCCGCTGCCTTCTCGGTCATCGAGAAGCAGATGCGCTTCTCACCATTGAGCAGGGGCTTGAGGAACTTCTCCTTCTGATATTCCGTCCCGTGGGCAAGGATCGTCATCATCGAGGCATCGTCGGGGCCTTGCGTGTTCATCGAGAGCGCGCCGAGCATGCTCTCGCCGAGCTCCATCTGCACCAGCGCGTTGGCGAGCGGGCCAAGGCCCATGCCGCCATATTCCTTCGGCACGAATGGGCACCACAGTCCCTGCGCGCGGGCCTTTTTCCGCAAGGGCCCCAGCACGTCGGCAAGCGGCTTGGTCTCGAGTTCCTTTTCCGCGGGGATGCACTCGTCATGCACCCATTTGCGGACCTTTTCGCGGATCGCCTTGGCTTCGGCCGGGATCTCAAAATCGATCGACATCTGGTTTCCTCGCGTGTTGTTGCTGTTGGTCGGGCCTGGGGGATGGCATAAACCTGCGATCTGCCAGCGGCAACGGCAAACAAAGTTTGAAGCAACATCGTAGCGCTCAGAAGGAGCGCCCATGCCCGATCTTGCCGATCTGTTTCCCGGATACGCTTCCGAATGGATCAATACCTCGTCGGGCCGCATCTTTGCCCGCGTCGGCGGCAAGGGCCCGCCGCTGTTGCTGCTGCACGGGTTTTCGTCGACACATGTGATGTGGCACCCCGTCGCCCCGCAACTGGCGGACAAGTTCACCCTGATCGTCGCGGATCTTCCCGGCTACGGGTGGTCGGACATGCCTCGCAGTGACGACAACCATACGCCCTACACCAAGCGCGCGATGGCAAAGGTGATGATCGAGGCGATGGAGCAACTCGGCCATGTGCATTTCGCGCTCGCCGGTCACGACCGCGGCGGGCGGGTTTCGTATCGGCTGGCGCTCGATCATCCCGGCCGGCTGTCGAAGCTCGCGGTGCTCGATATCGCGCCGACCTATGACTACTGGGAGAAATTGAACCGGCTCTCCGCGCTGAAGATCTACCATTGGGCGTTTCTGGCGCAGCCGTACCCGTTGCCGGAGACGCTGGTGGCCAGCAACGGAGAGTTTTTCCTCAGGCAGAAGATGGCGAGCCAGACGAAGACGAAAACGCTGGATGAAATCGATCCGCGCGCGCTGGAGCACTATCTGGCGCCGTTCCGCGATCCCGTCCGCATTCACGCGATGTGCGAGGATTACCGCGCCGGCGCCTATGCCGATTACGAAATCGACAAGGCCGATTTCGATGCCGGCAAGAAGATCACGGTGCCGATGCTGGCGCTGTGGGGCGATGCGGGTGTGGCGAGTGCGGCGACGACGCCGCTCGATACGTGGAAGAAATGGGCGACGAATGTGTCGGGTGCGCCGGTGGATTCGGGGCATTTCCTCACCGAGGAGAATCCGGAAGCGACGGCGAGGTTGCTGCGGGAGTTTTTTCTGGCGGGCTAGCCAACAACCAACTCGTCATCCCCGCGCAGGCGGGGATCCAGTACGCCGCGGCCCCTCGGTTGATCACGACCGTCTCTGGAATACTGGATCATCCGCTTTCGCGGATGATGACAGCGGTGCGTGCGGGATCGTGCCTACCGCCGCACCTTGAAAAAGTCCTTGAGCAGCGTCGCCGCCTCGGTCTCGCCCAGCGCTGAATAGACCTGCGGCACGTGGTGGCAGGTCGGCTGGGCGAAGAAGCGCACACCGGAATCCACCGCGCCGCCCTTGGGGTCGGCGGCGCCGTAATAGAGCCGCCGGATCCGCGCGAACGAGATCGCGCCAGCGCACATGGTGCAAGGCTCCAGCGTGACGTAGAGGTCGCAGTCGACCAGCCGCTCGGTCCCGATGGCCTCGGCGGCCTGCCGGATCGCCAGGATTTCGGCATGCGCCGTCGGGTCGCGGTCGGTCAGGGTCCGGTTGCCGGCCGTCGCGATTACCTCGTAGCCCCTGACGATCACGCATCCGATGGGAACTTCGCCGGCTTTTCCGGCGTTTTCGGCCGTTTTGAGCGCCAAATCCATGAAAGAAGGGGCAGTCATGCCTCGTATCATTGGAAGAAACCTGCTATGAGAGCCGCCTTCAGCAAACGCGGATACCGGTTTTGCGTGAGAATGCGCCTTGAGCAAAGTGCGCGCGCGTTATCGCTATGACAGCCCATCCGCTTCTGATTGCCAATTCATCCGTACCCGAGAGACCATTCATGCCCCGCGATAGCGACAAAAACAACGATTCCCGCGGTCGGCGCGACCGGCCGGGCGGCGGCAAGGCCGGTGGCAAAGGCCGCTCCGGGGCGGCGAGAGGGCCGGAAAAGAAGTTTGCCAAGCGCGGGTTTGCCGGGAAGGGCGAAGGCGATGGCGAGCGGCGTCCCTATGCCGGGAAGTCCGAGGGCGCCAGGTCGTTTGGCAAGAAGCCTTATGCGGGTGGGGGCAAGCCCTACGCCGGCAAGCGGGACGGCGATGACCGTCCGCCGCGCCGGGATTTTGGCGACGCGCCGCGGCCTCGCTTCAACCGCGAGGATCGTCCACAGGGCGATCGTCCGGCGCGTGGTCCGCGCAAGGATTTCCGCCCGCGCGAGGACCGCGACGGTGAGAAGCGCCCGTTCAAGCCGCGCGGGGATCGGCCGAATTTCAGTCGCGACGACCGGCCGCCGCGCAGGGATCGCAAGGGCGACCCTGGGGATCGCAAGGGCGACCTTGGGGATCGCAAGGGCTACCCTGGGGACCGTGACGATGCGCGACCGGCCGGGCGGTTCGCCGACAAGAAATTCAGCGACAAGCGGCCCTATACCCCGCGCGAACGTGACGGCGAGAAACGGCCCTACACGCCGCGCGGCGAGGGGTTTCGCAAGGACGGGGACCGTCCCCGTGGCGACCGGCCCTTTGGTGCGCGGCCGTCGCGTGACGGCGATCGTCCCCGCGGTGACAGGCCGGAGAGAAAATTCGGCGGTGACAAGAAGTTCTCCCGTGGTGCGCCAGATCGCGGACCCCGCAAGGACTTTGGTAGCCGCCCGGATCGTGGCGATTCAAAGCCGTGGCAGAAGCGCGAAGATCGTGGCGGCGAGGAACGTCCGCGTTTTTCGCGCGCGCGTGAGGATCGCGCCAGCAGTGACCGCCCGTCTCGCGAACGACCGAAATTCGACCGGCCCCGTGAAGACCGCGGAGACCGTCCGAAATTTGACCGTCCCCGCCAGCGCCCTGAGGGCCGCACCGACTGGCAGGAACATCCGCGCAGTGAATCGCGAGAAGATCGTCCGCGCCGCGACAATGAAGACGATAGCCGGATCTTTGCAAAACGCCCCGCGTTTGGCGGCCGTGGTGCCTATCGCGAGCGTACGCCCGACACGGACAGACGCGCGCCGCGCGCCGAGCCGAAGCCGAAGAAGGCCGGCGAGCGCATCGCCAAGGTGGTGGCCCGCGCCGGCCTTGCCTCGCGCCGCGATGCCGAGGAACTGATCACGGAGGGCCGCGTCACCGTCAACGGCCGCGTCATCAATTCGCCGGCGCTCGACGTTACCGCCAATGACGTGGTCGCCGTCGACGGCAAGGTGTTGCCGCCGCG